>CAZGYK010000023.1:0-620 GCA_964530485.1 uncultured Oscillospiraceae bacterium | reverse complement strand
GGGATCGGCGCGATTCTCTTAGAGGATTTTGCCGCGGCGCTCGACGGAAAGAAAAATGACAGGGGCGGTTGCTTCCGGGCAGGAACCGGTTCAGCCATGTACTATCTCTGGCACGCTAGCGAGATTGGGGCAACGGCAGACGGAAGAAGAGCGGATGAACCGTATGGGGCCAACTATTCGCCGGGTATTTTCGCGAAGACAAAAGGACCGCTCTCGGTCATCAAGAGTTTTACAAAGCCGGATTTAACCCGAACGATTAACGGCGGGCCGCTTACGATGGAGTTTCATAGTACGTTGTTTCGCGACCAGAGTGGGGTTGATAAAGTTGCGTCTCTTGTTCGTGCATTTGTACTCTCGGGCGGACACCAGCTTCAGCTCAACGCGGTCAATCGAGAAGTTTTGCTGGACGCACAGAAATCTCCGGATCAGTATAAGAACCTGATCGTTCGTATCTGGGGATGGAGCGCCTACTTTGTAGAGTTAGACAAAGAATATCAGGATCATGTCATCAAGAGACAGGAGTTTACGGTCTAGGCCAAAAAAGATAACTATGCCAATTGGAACGATCTTTGACGTAAAAGAAATGAAGCCTGAGGCAGTAGCCCTTGCAGATTTAATTA
>CAZGYK010000022.1:9117-14631 GCA_964530485.1 uncultured Oscillospiraceae bacterium | reverse complement strand
ACTCTTCTCAATGCTGTGGTAGGGATCGCCGGGTTGACGCCGACCCTAGCTGCAATTGAAGCGAAAAAGAATATCGCTCTCGCGAATAAGGAGACGCTCGTAGCCGGAGGAAAGCTTGTTACCGACGCAGTTGAGCGTAGCGGAGTAGCAATGCTGCCGGTAGACAGCGAACATTCGGCGATCTTTCAATGTATGGAGTCTTCAAAAGGACAACCGATATCCCG
Source organism: uncultured Oscillospiraceae bacterium (assembly GCA_964530485.1). Lineage (GTDB taxonomy): Bacteria > Bacillota > Clostridia > Oscillospirales > Ruminococcaceae > WRIP01. The sequence goes on along the minus strand of CAZGYK010000022.1, from coordinate 14,407 downwards.
GATTTTTCTGACCGCTTCCGGGGGACCGTTCTTTGGGAAGAAAATAGATCAACTGAAAGACGTGACGATAGAAGATGCCCTAAAGCATCCAAACTGGTCGATGGGAAGTAAAATAACTATCGATTCTGCGACTCTGATGAACAAAGGACTAGAGTTTATTGAAGCAATGTGGCTGTTCGCCGTAAAGGCAGAGCAGATAGAGGTTACGGTACACAGACAGAGCATTGTTCATTCAATGGTTGAATTTATGGATTATTCGGTTATCGCTCAGCTCGGGATGCCGGATATGCGAGTCCCGATCCAGTATGCTTTGACCTATCCGGAGCGAAAACCGGTTCCGGTAGCCCCGTTGACGATTGAAGCGATGGCGAACCTGACGTTTGAACGTCCGGATTTGGAGACGTTTCATTGTCTTCGCGCATCGATTTGTGCGGCAGAGCGTGGTGGGCTTGCCCCCGCGGTTGCAAACGCGGCAAATGAACGCGCGGTAGAATTGTTCTTGAAAAAGAAGATTCCGTTTCTGAGAATTGGGGAACTCGTTGAACGGATGGTTGGGGACTGTAAGGGAGAGGATACAGGTTATTCGCTTGAGCAAGTTCTTGCGGCGGATCTTGAGACTAGAAGAAAGGTAGATTCCCTTTTAGGGTAAAAGAAATACTATGACGGTTGTTATTACGTTGATTGCGTCGGTTTTTGTTTTTGGTCTGATCATCTTTGTGCATGAGTTCGGGCATTTTATTGCTGCGCGGATAGGCGGCATAAAGGTAAACGAGTTCGCTATCGGGATGGGGCCTACGATCATTAAGTGGAAACGAAAGGATACAAAGTATTCGATTCGTCTATTCCCGATCGGCGGTTTTTGCAGCATGGAGGGTGAGGACGAAGAAAGCGAGGAAGAAGGTTCATTTGGCAAGGCGCCGGTAAGCAATCGGATTCTTGTTGTCCTAGCCGGAGCGATCATGAATCTTCTTCTCGGATTCATTGTCATCGTTTGCTTGACGGCGGCGAAACAGCCGGGGGACAGCAAAAACTTGATTCGTACGAGGACTATACTCGGGTTTAACGAGGGCGCAGTAACTGAGGCGTCCGGCATGATGGCTGGGGATACGATTCTTGCGGTTAACGGAAGAAACATGTATACCTTCAATGATGTAATCTATGAATTGGCGAGGGTTAAGGGCAGGTTTACAGATGTCATCGTTGAACGCGATGGATCAAGAGTAACGCTGCCGAGTGTTGAATTTGACATTACCCCGGGCGAAGACGGCGTCAATATTATCAATCCTGATTTTACGATTCTCGGGGTTGAAAAAACATTTGGCAGTGTGCTAAAGGAATCCTGCCTCTGGACGGTGTCGATTACACGTCTTGTATTCGTTTCGTTCGTCGACCTTGTAACCGGGAACGTTGCGATCAATCAACTTTCAGGGCCGGTTGGGATTATTGAAGTTATCGGTCAGGCTGCCAGTGTTGATTTTTATTCGCTGTTTTATATTCTTGCGATTATTACGATAAATCTTGGAGTCATGAACGTCCTGCCTCTCCCTGCTCTGGATGGAGGCCGGTTTGTCATTCTGTTGATAGAAGCCGTTACAAAAAAGCGTTTGAATCCGAAGTATGAGGGGATTATCCACGCTGTTGGTTTTGTGTTGTTGATTTTGCTCATGTTGTTTGTAACATATAATGATATTACAAAACTCTTCCGGAGGTAGCTGTTTGACACGGGAAGTAAAAATTGGAAACATTGTAATTGGCGGCGGTCATCCGATCGCTGTTCAATCGATGCTAAATAGACATTACAGCGACATTGAAGGCAATGTTGAACAATCGATAGAGCTCGAAAATGCAGGATGCGACATCAACAGGGTATCGATCCCGAATGATGAAGCATTGAAACTGATTCCGGCGATCAAGGCCGTTACGAAAATGCCGCTAGTTGCGGATATCCATTTTGACTACCGGCTGGCGTTGAAAAGCGTCGAGGCAGGCATCGATAAAATTCGGTTTAATCCCGGAAATATCGGAAGCGACGAGAAGGCCAGGATGGTTGTCGATTGTTGCAAATCCCATGGGATACCGATCCGCGTTGGGGTTAACTCCGGTTCTCTTGAAAAAGAGTTGTTGAAAAAATACGGTGGGCCGACAGGGGAAGCGCTTTACGAGAGCGCGATGCGCCATGTTCGCCTCATTGAAGACACCGGGTACAATAACATTGTCATATCGATGAAATCGTCGGATGTGCGTACCGTCGTTGAGGCATATCGTAAAGCCCATGAAAACTGCGACTATCCGCTGCATGTCGGGGTTACTGAGGCGGGAACGAGAGAGAGCGGAACGATCAAGTCTGCAGTCGGGATTGGCGCGCTGTTGCTGGATGGCATCGGTGATACGATTCGAGTTTCGCTGACCGACCGGCCGGCGGAGGAGATCATTGCCGCTAGAGCAATTTTGAAAGCAGTTGGGATTACGGATGGGATTGAGGTAATTTCCTGTCCTACCTGCGGAAGAACCGAGATCGATATCATCTCAATCGCAAATGAGGTGGAACAAAGAACCTCTCATATGAAGAAAAAGCTAAAAGTTGCAGTAATGGGTTGTGTTGTAAACGGTCCGGGAGAGGCATCTCATGCCGATCTTGGAATTGCCGGAGGTAAGGATGTTGCAGTTCTCTTCAAAAAAGGAGAATTGGTACGTAAAATTAGCGGAGACTATGCCAGTGAACTGATAAAGGAAATAGAGGAGTTTTGATCGATGCCCAATGGTATTTCGGCGCTCTGGCCGGAGCTTGAATCCTATAACAAGCACGGCGTAGAGACGATTGTTGAACAGATCTCAATTGACAGGGATGCGAAAAAAATCGACATCGCTGTTTTTTGTGACCGCGTCAACCAGGAATACTTGGACTATCTCAGAACATTTGTCGGAAATAAGTATCTTGGTTGTGACGTCGTATTTTCTTTTCGATTTCCATCGGAAGCTTTCGATATTGGTGCCTTTTTCTACCTTGTCAGTGAGATGAAACGAAGCGGTAAACCGCTTAACGGAATCTTTGAACGCTCGGAAGTTACAATCGAAGACGATGCGGTTGACATTCTTTTGAAGAACGGCGGCAACTCACTCTTGGATTCCCTCGGGTTTTGTGACGAGTTTCGAAGACTCGAGCATCGCATGTTTTCTTCAGTACATCAGCTCTATATCAGCGTTGACGAAGAAGCGGTGCAGGCGAAAAAATCCGAGATGGAAGAACATCTAAATGATGTAAAGCAAAAAGCCTTTGCGGAGGCTAAGGTGTCAAAAAAGGAACAGGTAGCGGGAAGCTCCGGTTACCTTCAGCTTGAAAATGGTGACTGTGAAGTCGTTATGGGAAAAAAGGTCTCGATGACCGGAATTCAGCCGCTTTCTGAGGTCTCTGGAGAGACCGGCAGATTTACAATATGGGGAGATATCTTTGCCGCCGAGGAGTTTGAGACACGGCGTGGAGCTAAGATTACAACTATTTCGATCACAGACTATACCGGGTCTATCAACCTGAAACTGTTCGATCAAAACGAGACCGATATCCTGACAAAGGTTCGCAAGGGAGATACAATAGTTGCTGTAGGAGATATTACCTTTGATCGCTATAGCAGTGATTTCGTAATGACTCCGCGGGATATCATGAAAGTAACAAAACAAAAAAGAAAAGACCTTGCTGACCAGAAGCGTCTTGAACTTCATCTTCATACCAATATGTCGTCGATGGACGCAATACCGAGCGCGAAAGATGCGGTAAACTTTGCTTATTCGCTTGGGCATCGTGCGATCGCGATCACCGATCATGGCGTTCTGCAGGCATTCCCCGATGCCGCTGCTGCATATAAATCGATTAAATCGGCAAAACCGGACGCGGATTTCAAGGTGATTTATGGAGTTGAAGCCTATTATTTTGACGATTCTGCGGGCGCTGTTCGCGGTTCCAGCGAGAACACACTCGATGATGAAATTATTGTATTTGATCTTGAAACGACCGGTCTTCACGCAGAAAACCACCGGATTACCGAAATAGGAGCTGTCTTGATTCGAGGCGGGGAGGTTTTTGAAACCTTCACGACGTTTGTTGACCCCGGACAACCGATTCCGAATGAGATTACAAAGCTTACCGGGATTACGGAAGAGATGGTCAGGGGTGCTCCTAAGGAAAATGAAGCGCTCAAGGCCTTTTTTGCGTTTGCAAAAGATAGACCGCTGGTTGCGCATAATGCCGGTTTTGATATTGGTTTCTTGAAATCTGCTATGAAACGTTGTGAGATGGAGCGCGAACTCTGTTCGGTCGACTCCCTTGTGATTGCGCAAAACCTGTTCCTGGACCTTAAGCGTCATAGCCTCGACGTGATGGCGAAGCACTTAAATGTTTCGCAATTAAATCATCATCGGGCACTGGATGACGCCTCTGTACTCGCGCAGATCTATCTAAAATGTCTGCCGCTCTTAAAAGAACGCGGGATTACTGGGATCAAGGAAATCAATGCGGTTTTAGGTGGAAAGAGTTTCCGTCATGCCCGCCCGAACCATATGATTCTTCTTGTCAAAAACATGGTAGGCCTCAAAAACCTTTACAAACTAGTGTCCTTGGGACACCTCAACTATTTTTACCGAAAACCAATTGTGCCTTTGAGCGAGCTGGTTAAGTATCGGGATGGACTGATTATCGGTTCGGCCTGTGAACAAGGAGAGGTATTCAAAGCGATCGTAGAAGGTCTTCCGAAAAATGAGATCAAGGCAAAAGCGGAGAAATACGATTATCTTGAAATTCAGCCGCTCGTCAACAACAGATTTATGATTGCGAATGGTGTTGTTGCAGATGAGGGCGGTTTAATTGAACTCAATAAAAAGGTAATCGAACTGGGAAGACAGCTCAATAAACCAGTTGTCGCAACCTGCGACGTTCATTTTTTGAACGAAGAGGATGGAATTTATCGAAAGATATTGATGGCCGGTCAGGGATTCGAAGACTCCGATTCCCAGGCTCCGCTTATCTATCGAACGACGGAAGAGATGCTTGGCGAATTTTCCTATCTTGATGAAGAGACAAGATTTGAAGTTGTAGTCAAGAACCCAAATTATATCGCAGATCTGATTGAAGACGGAATCCAGCCGATTCCTGACGGCACATATACGCCGTCTATTGATGGAGCGGAGGAACTTCTGACAGAGCTTGCCGAAACAAATATGCATCAAAGATATTGTGAGAATCCTCCGCAGCTGATTGTTGATCGGATGAAAAAAGAACATCCACAAGTTGAATTTGTTG
>CAZGYK010000022.1:8258-9107 GCA_964530485.1 uncultured Oscillospiraceae bacterium | reverse complement strand
TCAATTCTGAAGCATGGATTCGCTGTTCTCTATGTTATCGCGCAAAAGCTGGTTCAGAAATCAGAAGAAGACGGATATTATGTCGGATCGCGAGGTTCCGTAGGTTCGTCGTTTATTGCAAACCTTGTTGGGATATCGGAGGTTAACCCTCTTCCTGCACATTACATTTGTGAGAACTGCAAACACCTTGAATTTATCGAAGGAGTCGGTTCCGGATTTGATGTATCCGGTAAAACCTGTCCAGAATGTGGAAGCGAAATGAAGGGCGATGGACACGACATTCCGTTCGAAACGTTCCTAGGGTTTGACGGAGATAAGGCTCCAGATATAGACCTCAACTTTTCCTCGGAATATCAGAGCCGCGCGCATCGGTATACGGAAGAGTTGTTTGGGAGCGATCATGTTTTTAAGGCGGGGACGATCTCTGCGCTTAAAGACAAGACATCTTTTGGTTTTGTTAAGAAATACCTTGAGGAAAACGAAGTAGTGCTCAGCAGAGCGGAAGAGGACAGGCTTGTCAATGGGTGTACGGGAGTAAAGAGAACGACCGGGCAGCATCCGGGGGGCATGGTTGTCATTCCGAAAGGGTATGATATAACCGACTTTACACCGGTTCAACATCCTGCAGATTCAAAAGACAGCGGTGTTATTACGACACATTTTGACTTTGATTCACTTCATGACACGCTTCTGAAACTCGACATTCTCGGTCATGATGTTCCGACGATGTACAAATATCTTGAAGATCTTTCCGGGGTTAAGGTCACCGATGTTCCGATGAACGACGAGAATGTCTACAAGCTTTTTACTTCCATTGACCCTCTTGGAATAGAATCGGGCATTATCGGA
>CAZGYK010000022.1:0-8248 GCA_964530485.1 uncultured Oscillospiraceae bacterium | reverse complement strand
GGGACTCTTGGCATTCCCGAGATGGGCACACCGTTTGTTGAGCAGATTTTGATTGAGTCACATCCTGAAAACTTTTCTGATCTATTGCAGGTTTCCGGACTTTCACATGGAACCGACGTATGGAGGAACAACGCGCAGGAACTGATCAAAGATGGAACCTGTACAATTAGCGAGGTTATCGGAACCAGAGACAATATCATGGTATATCTGATGAAGATGGGGGTTGACCCTTCCGCCGCCTTTACGATTATGGAATTTACCCGCCGCGGGCGAGCGGAAAAAATGTTTACGGAAGAACTTCAACAGATGGTTAAGTCCTGCGGCGTCGAAGACTGGTATATCGAAAGCTGTAAACGGATCAAGTATATGTTCCCGAAAGCGCATGCGGCGGCATATGTTATGTCGGCGATCCGAATCAGTTGGTATAAGCTTTATTATCCTCTTGAATACTATGCGACTTATTTTACGGTCAGGGGCGGGGACATCGATATCAACGCGGCGCTTGGTGGAGCGGAAGTAGCAAAAAAGGAATTGAAGGAACTTAAGCGCAAAATGACTGAAGAAGGGAAGCGCACGGCAAAAGACGAGGACACCTACGTTACGCTTCAAATTACAGCGGAAATGCTTTGCCGCGGGTTTTCGTTTTTGCCGGTCGATCTATATAAATCAGATGCGATTTCTTACTTGATTGAAGACGGAAAACTTCGGCTTCCGTTTGTCTCATTAAAGGGTGTCGGAGAAAATGCGGCTAAGGCGCTTGCGGAAGCAGCCTCAAAGGGAGGATATCTCTCGGCGGAGGAAATGCTCTCCCAACCGGGGATTACACAATCGCTGCTGGATGCACTTGATAGCTGCGGCGCATTAGGGTCATTGCCAAAAACCAGCCAGTTATCGCTGTTTTAGTAGAAGGATTTATGAAACATGATACGCTGTTAAAGGAATGGTTGGCGGAAGAAAATGCAACCTTTTCCGGATGGGATTTTTCAAGATTAAAAGGACGCCTTGTGGAACCGGAGATTCCCTGGGATTACCGAGAATTTATAGAAAGTTATCGTAATCCAACTGATCGCCTTCTCGATATGGGGACTGGCGGCGGCGAGTTTTTATTAACGTTGTCACATCCGTTTCGCCTGACTAGCGTGACCGAAGGGTATGAGCCGAACGTCGTTTTATGTCAGGAAAAACTTTCGCCTCTCGGGATAATTGTAAAAGCGATAGCGGAGGATGATAAGATACTATATGAAGACAGCGCGTTTGATCTGGTTCTCAACCGGCATGACTCTTTTGATGCGTCTGAAGTATTCCGGGTGTTAAGGCGTGGAGGAATTTTTATCACGCAACAAGTAGGCGGAAAAGATGGGGTCGATCTCGCAAAGAAACTGATTCCTGATTTCACCCCGCTCTTTCCGGAGCACGATCTTGAACACAATCTGACTCTGTTGCAAAGAGCGGGATTTGTGATCTCAGAATCTGGGGAAGCGATCGGAGCATCGCGGTTTACCGATATAAGCGCTGTTGTCTATTTTGCGAAACTAATTCAGTGGACATTTCCGGGTTTTGCGGTGAAAAAATCTTTTGAGAGGCTTCTTTCATTACAAAACGAGCTTGAAGAAACTGGGGAGATTACAATGGATCAACATCGTTTTTATCTCATAGCAAGAAAGCCGGAATAGAAAAAGAAAGCGCCGGGGAACCGGCGTTTCAAATGTAACAGAATGTTCATGATTTTTAATGTATACTATGATAGTATACATATAGAAATTAGGCATAGAAAGGAAAAGTTGTATGCTTGAAATAAAAAATCTCAGTTTTTCTGTTTCGACCGCTGAAGGGAAAAAAGAGATTCTGAAGAACGTAAACCTCGTTTTTGAAGACAATCAATACGTCGTGATAACAGGACCGAATGGAAGCGGTAAGTCGACGCTTGCAAAATTGATCATGGGGATTGAGCTGCCTACTTCAGGAACCATTCTTTTGGATGGTGAAGATATCACGAATCTGTCGGTGTCCGAGCGTGCGAAGAGAGGCATTGGATTTGCGTTTCAGCAGCCGGTTCGGTTCAAAGGACTTACCGTCAAGGATTTGATCGAAACTTCTGCGGGAAGGAAGATGTCGACATCGACTGTCTGCGAATATCTCTCAGAAGTCGGGCTCTGTGCGCGAGATTATGTGAATAGAGAGCTGGACGCGAGCCTTTCCGGAGGTGAGCTAAAGCGTATTGAGATCGCGATGGTTTTGGCAAGAGGAACAAAGGTGTCGATTTTCGATGAACCTGAGGCCGGGATAGATCTATGGAGTTTTCACAGCCTGATTAAGGTGTTTGAGAGGATGCGCGAAAGCACAAAGGGCTCGGTACTGATTATTTCCCATCAGGAACGGATTCTGTCAATAGCCGACAAGATCGTCTTATTGGCCGCGGGAGAAGTATCGAAGTTCGGAAATCGGGATGAAATTCTTCCCGAACTGCTCAAAGGAATCGGAAGTTGCGAGTTCTTCCAAGCGGGAGAACGTTAAGGAGAGATTGTAATGAACGAAGTATATAGTGATGTATTGGAAAAAATCGCCGATATCCGAGACTTCCCGGAAGGGGCCTATAACATTCGGGCCGACGGCGAGAGTATCGGAAGAAAAACAACGCCGACAATAGATATTAAGTCTAAAAAAGATGTCAGCGGCATGGATATTTATGTTGCGCCGGGAGCAAAAAAGCAGACGATGCATATTCCTGTTGTTGTGAGCAAGACGGGACACTCTGAGGTTGTGTACAACGATTTCCATATCGGAGAGGATTCCGAAATAACGATCGTTGCCGGTTGCGGAATCCACAATTGCGGTAGCGGACGGTCTCAACACGACGGAGTTCACAGCTTCTATGTTGGAAAAGGGGCAAAAGTAACCTATATCGAAAAGCATTATGGCTCTGGCGATGGTACCGGAGAGCGGATTCTAAATCCTGTTACGAAGATTACATTATTTGAGAACAGCTCTATGGAGATGGATACAGTTCAGATTGAAGGGGTAGATTCGACAGAGCGCGAGACCTATGCAACGATCGGAGATGGCGCGACGCTTGTAATAAAAGAAAAATTGATGACCCATGACAGTCAATACGCCAAGACTTTTTTTGAAGTAAATCTCGAAGGGAAAAACAGCAAGGCAGATGTTGTATCTAGATCTGTCGCGAAAAATAATAGCAAACAGGTGTTTCTTTCGAAAATCAATGGGAACAATGCTTCTTTGGGTCATTCAGAATGTGACGCTATCATTATGGATGACGCAACCGTAAGCGCGATTCCGGAAATTTCGGCGAACCATGTGGATGCATCTCTGATCCATGAAGCTGCGATCGGCAAAATTGCCGGAGAGCAGATTGTGAAACTGATGACGCTTGGATTGAGCGAACATGATGCGGAACAGAAGATAATTGAAGGCTTTTTGAAATAAGCGCTTTCTCCATTTGCCTCAACAAAAAACCGGCATTTCTGCCGGCGGAATAATCCTTATATGAATGGGCGGCAGAGGTTATCGCTTTGCCGTCCTTTTTGGTGGAAAGAATTCCGCTTCAAACCAGACGGAATCCAGTTTGAACGATTCTTTGTCGAGATAAGCGAGCGTTGGGAACTCAGAAAGATGCTCTGAAAGATCGAAGCGGATACGATAGGCAGCGAGCGCTTGTCGGGTTACTCGATAGCGCCGATTGATGTGCCCGTCTCCATATTTTCCGTCTCCGAGAATTGGGCAGCCGAGGTGTTTCAAATGGGCGCGGATCTGATGGGTACGACCCGTGATAAGATCGACATCCAGCAGCCAGAGACCGTCTCCCTCTTTTAACGTTGAAAATGCAGTTACTATGGTTTTAGATCCGGGAACCGGAGTGGTGGAGATAAAAACAGTATTGTGCTTTTCGTCTTTGAAAAGATTGGCAGTGTATTTTCCGTTTTTTGGGGGTTTTGCGACAACGGCGGCAAGATAGTGCTTTTTGATCAAACGCTCTTTGATAATACGGTTCATCTCACGAAGCGCATCTGGGTTTTTTGCGGCTATCACGATTCCTTCTGTACCGCGGTCAAGCCTGTTACAAAGCGCGGGAGTAAAACTTTCCTCAGAATTCGGAACATAATCTCCGCGCTCAAAGAGAAACCGCAGCAACCGATTGATCATTGTGTCCGAAGAAGTATTGCTGTCATCATGAACCAGAAGTCCGGCAGGCTTATTCATGAGGATGATGTTGTTATCCTCATAGAGAATCGTTATCTGCTTCGATGCGCGCATAAAATCCGGTTGTTTTTTTGATTTATCGAACATTTCGTCCGAAAGATAGAGCTCGACCAGATCACCCTCGCTTAGACGTGTCGAAGCTTCGGCGCGCTTGCCATTTACTTTAATTCGTTTGGTTCGAAGCGACTTGTACATCATTGATCCGCTCAGAAGTGGAACGGTCTTTTCCAAAAAGCGGTTGAGGCGTTGTCCGTCGTCCATTTTTGTGATTGTAAAACTTTTCATGTTTTTACCGTTTCGGCTTTCAATCAATATAAGTTTGGTGTATAATAAGAACACACGTTTGTTTTTCCTGAAATTCAGGAACATTTTTTATTATACATGAAATTTCCGGATGAATCGATCATTATGAGCGAAAATCAAAAAAAACCGGGACACCTTGGACATAGGGAAAGAGTAAAGCGGTCGTTCCTCAAAGGCGGGCTCGACAGTTTTGAGCCGCACAATGCCCTTGAGCTGCTGCTTTTTTATTCTGTGCCCCAAAAGGATACGAAGCCTCTTGCTAGAGAGCTGATCCGGCATTTCGGGAGTTTTGACAAGGTGCTTGAAGCTGATTATGAAAGCCTGATTCAGGTTGATGGAGTTGGTGAACATACCGCGACGCTTATTAAGTTGGTTCTTTCTACCTATCGGTATTACGAAGGAGAAAAGGCGCGAAAAGGATTTTGTGCGTCCTCTACGACGGCGGCGATCAGTTATGCGAAATCCCTTTTTGTCGGTGAAGCGAACGAAATTTCATATTTGTTGTGTTTCGACAGCCGTATGCAGCTAATCAATTGTGTCAAACTTTCGGAGGGGTCGGTCAATGCTGCATCTGTGACCATACGAAAAATAGTTGAACAAGCAACACTAAATAAGGCCGTGTCGGTTATTTTGACTCACAATCATCCAGGAGGAAACGCGGTCCCTTCGACAGAAGATCTTGTCACAACAAAGCAGGTTCTGAAAGCGCTTGATGTGATCGGAATAGAGCTGAATGATCACATCATCGTATCAGGACGGGACGCGTTGTCATTTGCGGATACCGGGGTGCTGTTCGATATCAGGAAGGAAATCAGGGGAGTATAGATGGAGTTTCGAATCAAATCTGATTATAAGCCGACTGGCGATCAACCCAAGGCGATCGAACAGCTGACAGAGGGGATCCTAAAGGGTCAGCGCGAACAGACTTTGCTCGGCGTTACCGGCTCCGGAAAAACCTTTACGATGGCGAATATTATCGAAAATGTTCAGAAACCGACGTTGGTGCTTGCCCATAATAAAACGCTTGCCGCGCAGCTCTGCGCCGAGTTCAAAGATTTTTTTCCCGACAATTCGGTCGGCTATTTCGTTTCCTATTATGACTATTACCAGCCGGAGGCATATATACCTTCGACAGATACCTATATTGAAAAAGACAGCGCGATCAATGACGAAATCGATAAGTTGCGCCATTCGGCGACGGCGTCTCTTTCAGAGCGAAGAGACGTCATTATTGTCGCCAGCGTATCCTGTATCTATACCCTTGGAAACCCGATAGATTACCGGAATATGATCCTTTCGGTACGGCCAGGGATGCAGTATAAGCGCGACGACCTTCTTCGAAAACTGGTTGAAATACAGTATGAACGCAACGATATCGGATTTGAACGCAACCGCTTTCGCGTTCGCGGGGATGTAGTCGAGGTTTTTCCGGCGTACAATAGCGACACGGCGGTCCGTATCGAACTGTTTGGAGACGAGATCGAGCGGATCAACGAAGTAAACGTCCTGACTGGCGAGGTGATTAACAATCTGACCCATGCCGCGATCTATCCGGCATCACATTATATTATCCCTCCCGATATTATGAAAGACCGATTGAATGATCTTCGTGACGAGATGGACGATCAAGTCAAGAAGTTTCGTGCCGAGGGAAAACTAATCGAGGCGCAGCGAATTGCCCAGCGCACGATGTACGATATTGAGATGCTTACCGAAATCGGAGTTTGTAAGGGGATAGAGAACTACTCTCGCGTTCTTGCGGGGCGTCCGCCCGGGGCTCTTCCGTTTACGCTCCTCGACTATTTCCCGGACGATTTTCTGATGATCGTCGACGAGTCGCATGTCATGTTGCCGCAGCTTCGTGGTATGTTTGGCGGTGACTTTGCGAGGAAGAAAAACCTGGTTGATTTCGGATTTCGACTCCCGTCGGCGTTTGATAACCGACCTTTGAAATTTGAGGAATTCTATAAAAAAATCAACCAAGTGATTTATACAAGCGCAACACCCGGAGACTTTGAAAAAGAGCATTCATCTCAGATTGTTGAGCAGGTAATACGGCCGACCGGGCTGATTGATCCGGAAATTACGGTTAAACCAACTGAGGGGCAAATTGACGATCTTCTTTCCGAGATCAATAAACGGGTCGAAAAGAAAGAGCGTGTTCTTGTTACAACGTTAACCAAACGAATGGCAGAAGACCTTACCGATTATTTGACCGATCGTGGAGTCAAGGTTCGTTATATGCACTATGACGTGGATACGATGGAGAGAATGGAGCTTCTGCGAGACCTGAGGCTGGGTGAGTTTGACGTTTTGGTCGGAATCAACCTGTTGCGAGAAGGTCTAGATCTTCCGGAGGTATCGCTTGTTGCGATTTTGGATGCGGATAAGGAAGGATTCCTGCGTTCCGAAACGTCGCTGATCCAGACCATTGGACGCGCTGCTCGAAATGTTGAAGGCAAGGTTATTATGTATGCGGATTCTGTTACGCCATCGATGGAACGGGCAATTCTTGAAACCGAGCGCAGGCGCGGAATTCAGCAAAACTATAACAACGAACATGGAATTGTCCCGACGACTATCGTGAAAGATATTCGTGAGGTCCTTGAGATTTCTAGCAAGGATATTGATCTCGGAGACGGCAAGAAAAAGCGCCTAACCAAGGGCGAACGTGAAGACTTGATAAAGCGGATGACAAAAGAAATGAAACAGGCCGCGCAGTTGCTTGAATTTGAGTATGCGGCGCAGCTCAGAGATAAAATAGCAAAACTTCAAAAGGAAAGGTAACGAGACTTGGCTATAGACAGCATCATCATCAAAGGAGCCCGAGAACACAACCTCAAAGATATAGATTTGACGCTACCCAGAGATAAATTTGTTGTGTTTACGGGAATATCCGGATCAGGAAAATCTTCACTTGCGTTTGATACGATCTATGCCGATGGCCAGCGCCGGTATATTGAGAGTCTTTCCTCCTATGCGCGCCAGTTTTTGGGTCAGATGGAAAAACCGGATGTTGATTCGATAGAAGGATTGTCTCCCGCGATTTCAATCGACCAGAAGACAACGTCGCGCAACCCGCGGTCAACTGTCGGCACAGTAACAGAGATCTTTGACTATCTAAGGCTGATGTACGCGCGGATCGGGATTCCACACTGCCCGATTTGCGGACAGGAAATTAAACATCAAACTGTGGACCAGATTGTCGATACGATTCTTGGTCTTCCCGATGGAACGCGCTTTCAGGTTCTTGCGCCGGTTGTCAGGGGTAGGAAAGGTGAGCATAAGAGCGAATTTGACGCTGCATCGCGCGCCGGATTTGTGCGCGTACGCGTTGACGGAAATATTTATTATCTTTCCGAGCCGATTGAGTTAAATAAAAACCAGAAACACGATGTCGAAATTGTTGTCGACAGACTTGTCATTGAAGAAGGCATCGGGTCTCGTCTGACCGATTCAGTTGAAACGGCGATCTCGCTATCCGGCAGCCTGGTTGTGATCGATATTATTGATGGAGAAGATATCCTTTTCTCCCAGAGCTATGCCTGCCCGGAACATGGAAATGTCAGCATTGATGAACTGACGCCGCGGATGTTTTCATTCAACAATCCCTTTGGGGCCTGCGAAAAATGTACCGGTCTTGGAACGTATTTGAAGGTTGACCCTGACCTGATTATTCCGAACCATGCGCTTTCTATTGCAGAAGGCGCAATCAAGGCAAGCGGTT
>CAZGYK010000021.1:13368-14657 GCA_964530485.1 uncultured Oscillospiraceae bacterium | reverse complement strand
TTCGTCTCGTCAACATAGGTGCCCTGGCGCAGCCTTCTCTTACGCTTGGTGTCCTTTTTATTGAGGATATGGGATTTGTAAGCGCGAGCGCGTTTAATCTTCCCGCTCTTTGTCACACTAAAACGTTTTTTTGCACCGCTGTGCGTCTTGATCTTGGGCATGTCTCTTTCCTCCTATTTTTTGGTTGGTGTTAGAACCATCTGCATGGATCGCCCTTCGAGTTTGGCATGTTTCTCAACCGTACTCAGTTCCTGAAGCGCATCGGCAAACCGCGCCATCACTTCGTTGCCCAATGACGCATGCGCCATTTCGCGGCCCCGGAAGCGGATGCTCGCCTTTACTTTATTTCCCTCTTCGAGAAACTTGACGGCGTGGGAAACCTTCGTATTGAAGTCGTGGTCTCCGATATTGATGGAAAGCCGGATTTCTTTGAGCTCAACAACCTTCTGATTCTTTTTGGCTTCTTTTTCATGTTTTTGCTGTTCAAAGCGGTACTTTCCATAGTCCATGACCCTGCAGACAGGCGGTGTCGCCTGCGGCGCGATCAAAACCAGATCGAGATCGCTCTCCTGCGCCATTTTCAGGGCATTGGCTAGCGGCATGATTCCGAGCTGTCCGCCCTCATCACTGACGACTCTGACTTCTTTTGCCTTGATTTCCTCATTGATCAAATGATCCTTCGAGCTGATGTTCATACACCTCCATTAATCTTCGAAACCAACGATATTTTTCGGGTTTCAGACATATAAAAAGCGCGAATCATTTCGCGCTTCACAACAAAAGATACATCCGGTTATCCGGCTTGTATTTCCTATTGACCCGGCGTCAAAGACCCCTAGGTGAGCGCAATTGCTGCTTTCTTGTCCGATACATACTATATCAGCTCTAAAAACGGATGTCAAGAAGTTCCTAGAATTTCTGGGCAACGCCATTTCTCCCGTTCGGAACGCCTCGAATTCATCTTTACAAATCCGCCTTATATAGGTAAACTAATTACAACAAGTGAGCGCAAAACGCAGGCCCCCGGTTTGACGGTCAAAGCTTTGCGGAAAAAGCATGTAGAAAAACATCGGAGTGTGTTATGGAGAAACTCAAAAAACAATTCGGCAGTTCCTTTACCGTCTCGGTCGCCCTTCTTGTGGCGGCAATCCTCTTTGTATCGGCGTCTGCCCTTTTTTTGAGGTCGCCCGTTCTTCAATCGGCTAAATTTCTTCTTTACCAACTTATTTGCGTCGCGCTTCCGGGCTATGTTTTAATCCGGATTCTTCGTGTTGAACTGACGCCGCTGG
>CAZGYK010000021.1:11305-13286 GCA_964530485.1 uncultured Oscillospiraceae bacterium | reverse complement strand
TATTTTATTTTTTCGCCACTGGGACTTTCCCACCTGATTCCGCTGGCTGTCTGGAGCATCGCGGTGCTGAGTGCTATTGCCCTGTTCCTGACTCGAGACAGAAAATTCCTGCGGATTGAAGACAATGGCGAACTGAAAATCGGGCTGATCTTTGCCGGTATCATGGGCGTCATTACCTTTATCTTGCTCTCTGCAGCGAACCTTACCCCGGATATCGCTGGAGCGCGGATGTACTACCACGATCTGACCAACGGCGTTGCCCTCTTTACCTCCGCTTACAACGGGTTCCCGCTGGAATTTCTCCAGATGTCGAATACCGCGCATTTTTATCACCCGTTCTTCTATGCCTTCGGCGCCGTGATGAAACACTGTCTCGGTTTTTCTTCCTTCGATATCGGCACCAAATTTACGTTGATTACGATAGCTCCCTTTTTCGGCGCGGCGTTTATCGCCGTCGCGAGAAAGCTCTTCCATAAAACGCGGAATCTGATCCTCGCCGCCGCTTCGTTGATCCTCTTTTTCTATCCGATCGTTTACTATACAACCATCGACCTGCTCGGCTTTGCGCTAAGCGTCTCCTTCGCCCTTTCTGCGCTGCTTTTCTTTACCAAGGCCGAAGAAACGGAATGCCGGTTCTTTAACCGGTTCCATGTCCTTTCGATGCTATTTATGATCGGCTGTCTAGGCGCCAAAGGTGCTAACGGCGTTACAACAGTCTTTGCCCTTTGTTTCGCATTGCTTCTCGGATTGATTCGCAAGGGGAATTGGCTCCATACCATCACAACCGGGCTCCTTTATGCCGTTCCGTTTTTTGCGTCCTATTTCCTTCTCTACCAACAAGGCCCGGAAAGCATGTACCTCCGTGGAACCGATATGCTCAACCAGCGGATGGATTACTTTCTGACAATGCCCGAAAGCTGGCCGGAATGGCTTCGTGTTTTCTTTTCTAACGCGATGTTTACCATCAACTTTAACCGACTTCTCTGTCTTTGTTTTGTTCTCCTCCTGATTTATCTTATCGCGTTTCGCAAGAAGCCGAAAATCATTGTCGACTATACGTTTGGCGGGCTTCTCGCCGGCTTAATTCTCTCCAACGTCTTTATGCAGCACGGCAGCAGCGAGGTCTATTTCCTCTATATTATGATCCCGATGGCAGTTGTTGCGGGGCTCTACTGTATCATCCGTTTTCTCCTCGCCGTAAAGGGACGCAAGCGCCTCATTTTGGGAATTCTCTTCGCCGTCATTCTCCTCCCGCTCCTCGTCCTTGAAACGTTCTCGACCGCCGAAAACGTCGCTCCTTTTATCAGCGACGCGATTCAATATTCCCCTTTTAGCAAAACGCGCGCATTTACCGATGAACAGATCGAAGCCGTTCCATCAAAATCGCGTCCTGCGATTCTGACCGCAAAGGAATATGAAGGACTGGTCTGGCTCCGCGACAACGCCGATCCCGACGCTGTCGTCGCCGAAGGACGCCATATGATTTACAACAAATTTTTCTGTGGAACCGCTTTTGGCGAACGCCGCTTCTTCCTCGAAGGCTGGGGCTACGTCACGATGGAGGATTCCAATACCAATACCCCTGAAAAAGTCCGGAGAGATGCAATCCTGACCTCGTTTTACGACAGCTGGGATGAATCGTTCGTTCCGCTTCTCCGCTACAACGGGATCGACTATGTTATCCTCTACCAATACCAGAATCCCGGCTGGCGCTTTACAAACGAGTTCGGATCTAAAACCGTCTTCGAAAACGAACATATCGCGATTTATGACATCCGCGAAAACGCCTGACCGGATGCTTCGCGGAACTTTGCCCTCTCTTCTCCTTTCTGAAAGCTCGCAGTACTTCTCCGGTCGTCCGTTGCTCTGGCAATGAATCATGTGACCGGCTACGCTCGGTTGCTGCATTTTGACGGTCAAAATGCTACGTTCCGCTTCGCTTCTCTATTCGCTTCGCGAACTCGCGCCTTCGGCGCTCGGC
>CAZGYK010000021.1:3719-11205 GCA_964530485.1 uncultured Oscillospiraceae bacterium | reverse complement strand
ACGTTCTGCTTCGCTTCTCTATTCGCTTCGCGAACTCGCGCCTTCGGCGCTCGGCTTTAAGGAGTGTTGCCTATGACGGTGAATCAGATGATCAGCTACTGTTTTGAAAAGACAGGCGCCTATTCCGATATGATGTCGGGAGGTCAGCCGATTTCAATCAAGGTCAAAGACAAAGTGTTTGCCCAGTTTTATACCGACCCCGACGACCTGAAAATCACCTTTAAAAGCCAGCCCGTCTTTATGATGCTGATGCGCCAACAATACCCGAAACATGTCGTAAAACCTTATAACTGTCCGGAGAGCGAAAAGCGCTCCTGGTATACGCTGTTGTTCGACGGTTCTATCCAAAACGAACAGTTGGTCAAAATGATGGATCACGCTTATGAGACAACGGTCCAGGCGTTGAGCAAAAAAGACAAACGCGAACTGGAATCGCTCAAGAACCAGACTAAAATCCCATTTCTGCCCGATTAAAATACCCCGTTCGCTTTTTTGCGCGCGGGGTTCCTTGTTTTTCGCTGGACATTTTTCATCTTTATTTCTATAATCATGTAAATGTGATTTCAAACGCCGTGGGAGGATCTAAATGGAGAAGGTTATCAGCTCAGCTTATCACAACAGAGACTACGACCTTGTGATCGAAAATGTCGTCATCGCAAACGTCTATACGAAAGAACTGCTTTCGGGAAAAATTGCAATAAAAGACGGAATTATTGCCCATGTGAGTTTTTCAAACGACGAAGAGCTACCCGCAAAACAGCGGTTCAATGGCGGCGGCCGGATCGCAGCCCCGGGCTTTATCGATACCCATATGCATATTGAGAGCGGCATGATGACTACGGCCGAACTTTCCAATACAATTCTTCCCCGCGGAACAACGACAATCGTCGCCGACCCCCACGAATTCGGGAATGTCTCCGGGATCGACGGGATTCGTTACCTGATTGAGAGTAGCCGAAACCTCCCGCTCAACATTTATTTTATGGCCCCCTCCTGCGTTCCCTCTGCTGAGGGCGTCGAAACCCCCGGCGCAACGCTAGGGCCCGACGAAGTTGCGAAAATCCTTTCGATGGAGCGCGTAATCGGTCTCGCCGAAGTCATGGACTACCCCGGTATTATAGAAGGAAAACCGCGTATTTCCGCAATCGCCAAAACCGCCCGCGACCGTGGCGCGCTGATGCAGGGCCATGCCCCGCTGCTGTCCGGAAGCCACCTCTCCGCTTACCTTGTTGCCGGCGCTCGAAGCGACCACGAAGTTACCGGGAGTATCGAAGCGAAGGAAAAACTCCGTCTTGGAATGACGGTAGAAATTCGCGAGAGTTCTGTCGCGAAAAATATGGCGGCAATCGCCCCTGCCGTGATTGAACTCGGTTTTCCCGAAAACTGTACCCTCTCAACCGACGACCGCGAAGCAGACGACCTTTTGAAGGAAGGACATCTCGACCATGTGGCGCGCCGCGCTGTCGAAGAAGGGATTCCGGCGATGGAAGCGCTCAAGATGATGACTCTTAACGCGGCAAAATGGCTCCGGTTCTACGACCGCGGCGCAATCTCTCCGGGTCTTCGCGCCGATATCGTATTGCTCGACGATTTTGACCGGTTCCAGGTCGGCGATGTGTTCTCCGGCGGAAAGCTTGTCGCCTCCAAAGGCGAAATCTGTTCCCCGGCTGCCGCGGCAGCTTTCCCGTATGAAGCGATCAACACCATGTTCCTCAAAAAACCGGTTGCTTCCGATTTTTCCTTTGGGACTGCCGGACTCGTCTCGATGCCGGTCATGCGAATCGACGACAACATCACGATATTAACCCATCTCGACCAAGAAGATATCCTTCTCGACGAAAACGGATTCCCCGATCTTTCCGAAAGAGCAGATCTCGCGTTGCTCTCGGTGTTCGAACGTCATGGAAAGTCCGGAACCCGTGGACTCTGCCTTGTCAAGAATTCCGGCGTAAAAGAGGGCGCGATCGCTTCAACGGTCGCCCATGATTGTCATAACCTCGTTGTCATCGGACGTTCGGTACCGGATATGGTCATGGCTGCCGGAATTCTCTGCGAAAGTGGCGGCGGAATCGTCTGTGCAAACCGCGGAAACCCCGGAACCTTTCTCCCGCTCCCGATCGGCGGAATTATGTCAAACCGCCCGGCGAAGGAAATTTCTGAAACAATGGAGAAATTGAAAGAAAATATCCGCGCTCTCGGCCTTCGCGGCTCTCCGATTCTCCAGATATCATCCCTTTCGCTCGCCGTAATTCCCCATGTCCGCCTGACCGACCTTGGACTCGTCGACGTGATCAGCCAGACCATCATCCCCGTTCCCTGACCGAGTCCGCTTTACTTGACAACCGAACGGAATATGCTATACTACTTTCAAGCAATATCGAATCAAGATCTCATATTGCAAACCGTAGATTGAGAATAGTAGCAAAAAGCAGTGTTGCGAAGAGAGCCGTTAGTTGGTGAGAATGCGGTGCAGGATCTTTTTGTGAATGGCCTCATGAGGGCGGCGGCGAAATCCTTCGGGAAAGTAGCGGTCGACGGCATCTCCGGCCGTTATCAAGGGAGCGCGTATGACGGTACGCGGCCGAGCGGGCGCTTTTGCGCCAATTAGGGTGGCACCGCAGAGACTTTTACGTCTTTGTCCCTAGATTGGGGACAAGGGCGTTTTTTATTTGTTAAAAATCCCTTTCCCACGCGAAAATAATTTGAGAAAGGAAGCCAACATCATGAGAGACGTACCTTACAGAACCTATTTATCCGAAAACGAGATTCCTCGCCAGTGGTATAATATCCGCGCCGACATGAAGGAAAAGCCGGACCCGATGCTCAACCCGAAAACCCTGAAACCGGTAACCAAGGAAGACCTTACGCCGATCTTCTGCGAAAAACTTGTCGATCAGGAACTCGACGACAATACCGCACTTTTTGACATTCCGGAAGGAATTCTTGAGATGTACCGCGTGTTCCGGCCGTCACCGCTGATTCGCGCCTACAATCTTGAACGGGAACTTGGAACCCCCGCGAAAATCTACTACAAGTTCGAAGGCAACAATACCGCCGGAAGCCATAAATTGAATTCGGCGATTGTTCAGGCCTATTATGCGAAGGAGCAAGGTCTAAAAGGTCTTACGAGCGAAACCGGGGCCGGCCAGTGGGGAACCGCGCTCGCCGAAGCCTGCGCCTACTACCACCTCCCGCTCACCGTATACATGGTGAAGGTCTCCTATGAACAGAAACCCTTCCGCCAGGCAGTCATGCGGACTTTCGACGCCAACGTCATCCCGAGCCCGAGTGAATTGACCGCAGTCGGAAGAAAAATTCTCGAAGAAAATCCCGGAACCGGCGGAAGCCTCGGCTGTGCTATTTCCGAAGCGGTAGAGACCGCGCTCAATACCGAAGGCTACCGCTATACCCTGGGCTCGGTGCTCAACCAGCTGATTCTCCACCAGTCGGTCATCGGCCTCGAGTCCTATACCGCGCTCGAAAAGTACGGCGAATATCCCGATATTGTCATTGGCTGCGCCGGCGGCGGAAGCAACCTCGGCGGTCTGATCGCCCCCTTCGTCCGCGACAAACTACAGGGAAAAGCGAACCCGCGCCTTGTCGCCGTCGAACCGTCAAGCTGTCCCTCGCTTACCCGCGGTGTTTTCGCCTACGACTATTGCGATACCGGCCGGATTACCCCGCTTGCAAAGATGTATACCCTCGGAAGCAGCTTTATGCCCGCCGCCAACCATTCCGGCGGCCTTCGGTACCACGGCATGTCTCCGATCCTTTCAAAACTCTACGACGACGGCTATATGGAGGCAAGCTCGGTCGAGCAGACAAAGGTTTTTGAAGCCGCGGTTCTCTTCTCAAAAGTTGAGACCATTCTCCCCGCCCCGGAATCCGCCCACGCGATCCTCGGCGCTATCAACGAGGCGCTGAAATGCAAGGAAACCGGAGAAGAGAAGACAATCCTGTTTGGCCTTACCGGAACCGGTTATTTTGACCTCGCCGCCTACTCAAACTATATGGATGGAAAGATGACCGACTACCTTCCTTCGGACGCCGAGCTGGAGGCCAGTTTTAAGCGTCTTCCGAAAATCAATTGAATCTAAAAGGAACAGGGACTTTCCCCGTTCCTTTTTTCTTTTCACGGCTGTGTCCAATCCGATGAAATCATCCGTATTCGCTTCACAATATTCGGTAGAATTCACAATTGCGCGGATTTGTGAATTCTACTATACTTAGATTATGTTTTAACGGTTTATACATATATACGGTAGATTTTGGAATTTTTCGTCTTTAAGCGGTACAATTCGGCGAAATCCGATGTGCGGGTACCGTATCTGTTCTTGTTTTTTGGGGTCAAACGTTTTGTTGTTAAGGCAAATCGCCTTAAATATATGTGGAGGGATAATCTTTATGGAAAAACTGTTCAAGATCAAAGAAAAAGGGTCGACGGTCAGTACCGAGATCATCGCGGGTATTACAACCTTTTTTGCGATGGCCTATATCATTTTCGTCAACCCGGGCATGCTGTCCATTACCGGCATGGACTATTCTTCGGTTCTTCTCGCTACCTGCCTAGCCTCGGCGCTCGGCTGTTTCTTAACCGCTCTTCTGTCAAACGTACCGTTTGCCCAGGCTCCCGGTATGGGACTCAACGCGTTCTTTACCTTTACGATCTGCGGCCAGATGGGCTATAGCTGGCAGCAGGGACTGACAATCGTCCTGATCTCCGGTATCATTTTCCTGATTGTTGCGGTTTCTCCGCTTCGCAGCAAGGTTATCGCCTCGATTCCGATGCCGCTTAAAAAAGCTATCGGCGCGGGAATCGGCCTCTTTATAGCCCTGATTGGACTTCTCAACTCCGGAATCGTTACCGCGAACGACAATCTTCTCGGTCTCGGAAGCATCACATCCGGAACCGCGCTTCTCGCCCTGATCGGTTTGATTGTAACCGCTGTTCTGATGGCGTGGAAAGTCAAAGGTGCAATCCTGATCGGTATCGTCACATCTACCCTGATCGGAATCCCGATGGGTATTACAACTTTCCAGAGCCCCGACGCGAGCAACTTCGCGCTTACAACGTTCTTCCAGTTTGACTTTGGCGGCGTTGTGTCTCTCGGTATTCTCCCGCTCATTACGGCAATCCTTACCTTCGCGATGGTCGACATGTTTGATACTGTCGGAACGCTGATCGGAACGGCCGATAACGCCGGCATGCTCGACGAAGAGGGGAACCTCCCCGGCGGAGACAAGGCGATCATCGCCGACGCAATTGCAACCTGTACCGGCGCGGTACTCGGAACCTCAACCGTAACAACCTATATCGAATCCTCTACCGGAATTTCCGAAGGCGGACGTACAGGATTTGCCTCGATCATCACAGGCGTTCTGTTCTTGATTGCGATGCCTCTCGCGGTTTTCGGCCAACTGATCCCCGGCGCAGCAACAGCCCCGGCGCTGATTATCGTCGGCGTCCTGATGCTTCGCTCTGCAGCCGATATTGACTGGGCAGACTTTGAAATCGCCCTTCCCTGCTTCCTTACAATCGTCATGATGCCGTTCTCCTATTCGATTTCAAACGGTATTGGTTTTGGATTTATCTCCTACACATTGCTGAAGGTTTTCCGCGGCAAAGCAAAAGAGGTACCGGTCCTGATCTACATTCTCTCGGTTCTCTTTATCGGTCTCTTCGTTCTTCCGACGCTTCTGTAAAAAAGTGTCTTAAAAAAAGGAACCGGAAACGGTTCCTTTTTTATTGTCAATTCAGTTTTTTGCTTTTCCAAATTCTGTTATCGTATTGCTATTTCACGGTAGTATGATACTAAAAATTATGCTGCGCGGAGGATCAAGTCATGAAGATCACAAAATATCCCCAATCTTGTCTGATGGTGGAGGCCGGCGATGTCAAACTTCTGTTTGATCCGGGCGTTCTAAAATATGAAAAGCGTTTTTTTATCCCTTGGAATCAGTCGGATGCCGTCTTTGTTACCCATAAACATGCGGATCACTGCGATTCTGAACTGATCTCTCAATTTAAGACTTCTATCCCGGTCTATACGACTGATGAAGTGATTGCTGCCCACCCCGCGCTCGACCGCGCCCAGCGCATCCAAGAGGGCGACGAAGTTACCGTCGGCGGCGTATCAATCAAGGCAGTCAAGGCAATCCACGGTTACCATCCGAGAATGCGCGGCAACGAGGTCTATCAAAACATCGGATTCCTGGTCGACGACGGAAAGCGCCGTCTCTATATTACGAGCGATACGGTCTGTTTCCCGACCGACATCAAAACCGATATTATCGCGATCCCGGTTACCGGCTACGGCGTAACGATGACGGCGTTCGAAGCGTCGCTCTTTGCGAAAGAGACCGGCGCGAAACATGTCCTTCTTACCCATATGGACAATGAGGCGTTTGAAATCGATTGGCCGTATATCGACAAACACTTCAAGAACGCCGAGCTGGATTTTATTGTCCTTCCGATACGTGAAACCCTTGATATCGAATAACCTTTACTATAGAAAAAGCCTCCAGAAATCTGGAGGCTTTTTTGTATCAAAGTTATTTCTGATTCATCCAACAAATGACTCTTATCCATGAGAAGTTATACGCCGCGAAGCGCAAAGATTTTTTTATAAGCGGTAAACTTCGTCAGATCGTTTGAAAACTCGATAATCCGATCGGAACATTCTTCAAGCGTTTCGTAAAACGTATCTACCGTTAGATCATAGGTATCCTGCGGATCTAATTTTAGTAGCAAGCTTTCTCCATGACCAACGGCGCGGTCGCCGCGCTCTTTTTCTCTTCTTCGGAGTTCCTCTTTTGGACAGGTAACATGAACCATTAATATAGGATAACCGCTGTCTTGAAGCACCTCTAAAAAATCCTTAAACTGATATGTTTCCAGCGTGAAAACTACATCCATAATCACGTTTAAGCCGTTGTCCGAAAACGCCTTGACGGAGTTAAAGTATGCCGCAATACCGGCTTCGGATCTGTCGAAAACCGGAGGTCATAACTCCGGCTGCCCTTTTGCGGCGAGATTACATTGAGAATGTCGACCGGAAGCAAAAAATACTGCTCGGGATGTCTCGCCTGAAGTACTTTAGAGAGCGTCGTTTTTCCCGAACTGCATACCCCATTCAGAATCAAAATTTTTCCCTTCTGCATGTTCCTTGCTCCCATCTATCAAAACGCTTCTTCCTATTTCAGGTCTTTTGTCCGAAAACTTTCGCTCAATCTATCCGTCAATGCTCCGAGTCGCAACAAAATTTACGCCGGTACCCAAAACATCTTGTAGAACCAGATCGCCGTCTTTTACCGGAGCGGTTACCGAAACCCCGTCCAAAAGCATTACAGCGTCCTTCATCAATGCCTTATCGATCGGCTTGTCGGTCTTGACCGGAAGCCTTCGGTGTAGTTTACTCCCAGTTAGAATAACCGTCGAAGAAATGTTTCGTTTCGGCGCGGTCATCTCGTCGGTCGCATATTTGAG
>CAZGYK010000021.1:1496-3709 GCA_964530485.1 uncultured Oscillospiraceae bacterium | reverse complement strand
CCCCGTTCACAGGAATACCCTGTGACGGTTCCGTCCTCCCAGACAAGGTGGCATCCCGCGGGGCAGACAATACAGATCATCTCTTTTCTCATACGGTCTCCTCCACCGAGACGACAATGTCTCCTAATATCGTCTTCTTAGCGAGTTTAACAAGTTCCATCTCGCCCGGAGCCATGTGTTCCCGCGACATTCTCCTGATTTCGGTTCCTTCGCTTCTGATAACGATATCCCCCTTCCGGATGGGTTTTCTTACCCGGAAATAAAGGTCAAAAACGTCGGCATTGCCCGGTTTGATTCTCTGCGGTACCGTATAGGAAACATTTTCGCCGTTCGAAACTCCTAGCGAATCTTGCGAATGTTCTTGATTGCCCGAAAGAATATAAGCCGCCGCGGCTTTCCCGGCGCGCTCACCCTCTTCGGTCACATAGTCGACGAGGTCGTGAACCTGAAGAACATTTCCTGAGGCAAATATCCCCGGAACCGAGGTTTCGTTGTTGTCAAAAACAACCGGTCCTTTTGTTCTTGGGTCTATCTCAATTCCGGCGGCGGCCGTAAGTTCGTTTTCCGGTATCAGCCCGACCGAAAGGAGAAGCGTGTCACAGTCATATTCGATCTCGCTCCCTGGTATCGGTCTTCTCTTTTCGTCAACCTTCATGACGGTTACGCCGGTCAGTCTTTCGCGCCCTTTGATATCGGTTACCGTATGTGACAGCAGCAGCGGGATTTCGTAGTCGTCGAGACATTGCGCGATATTCCGGGAAAGCCCCGAACTATAGGGCATCAATTCAACGCAGGCTAAAACCGTCGCACCTTCAAGCGTCATCCGCCGCGCCATAATGAGTCCGATATCCCCCGAACCGAGGATCACGACCCGTTTTCCGATCATCTTTCCCTCGATGTTGACATACCGCTGGGCAAGTCCCGCCGTCATGACTCCGCTCGGGCGGGTTCCGGGAATCGCAATCGCCTGTCGCGTCCGCTCGCGGCATCCCATCGCGAGTATGACCGCTTTGGTTTCAATCTCAATCAACCCGGCCTTCGCGTCCAGCGCTTTGACAAGATTCGGCGAAACCGAAATCGCCATCGTATCGAGAAATATGTTGATTCCGTTCCGGGTTGCCCGATCAAGAAAACGCTCGGCATACTCCGGGCCGGTCAGTTCTTCTTTGAAATAGCGGAGCCCGAAACCGCTGTGGATACATTGATTTAGGATTCCCCCCGCCTCAACATCCCGTTCAAGAATGGTGATGCTTTCAATTCCGGATTCTTTCGCGGAACAGGCTGCCGCAAGCCCTGCAGGTCCCGCTCCGATGATCACAAG
This sequence comes from uncultured Oscillospiraceae bacterium, assembly GCA_964530485.1. Classification (GTDB taxonomy): domain Bacteria; phylum Bacillota; class Clostridia; order Oscillospirales; family Ruminococcaceae; genus WRIP01. The sequence goes on along the minus strand of CAZGYK010000021.1, from coordinate 2,388 downwards.
GTCGGTCGTCATCTTGCCTCTCCCTTCGTGTCTCCGGTAATAAGGTAGCTCCCCGCTCCGTCCATCGTCACAGCTTCCATAGCTATCCCGCGTTCCCGCGCAATAATTTCGTGTACCCTTACCGAACAGAATCCGCCCTGGCAACGTCCCATCCCGGCGTTTACCCTCCGCTTCACCGCGGAGATGGTCGGAGGCGTTAGATTTTGATTCAAAGCCGCGATAATCTCTCCTTCAGTTACGGTCTCGCAGCGGCAGATCACCCTGCCATACCGCGAATCCTTCGCTATCACATTCCGCTGCTCCTCCTCGGTCATCTCTGCGAACCGTTTTGGAAACCGGTAGTCCGTCATCTGGTCTTTCGTTTTTAATTTAAGTCCAAGCGTTTCTAACAGCGCAACCGTATCCTCCGCCAGTGCCGGCGCGCTCGTAAGCCCCGGCGACTTGATTCCGGCAAGGTTGATAAATCCCGGAAGTTCTTTGCTCTCGGCTAAGAGAAAATCGTGTTCTCCAATGTAAGCGCGGTTGCCCGAAAAATTCCGAATGTTCTCCGAAAACGCAACGCCGTTGCTCAACGCCTTTACATGTTCCCTGATTTCCAAAAGTCCCGCGGCGGTCGTCGACGTATCATCGCCGTCGTCAAGCGGCTCGGCGGTCGGTCCGAGAAGAAGATTTCCGTGTACCGTCGGCGAAATGACTACGCCCTTTCCGGTTTTTCCCGGCGCGGGAAAAATAACATGGCTGACGTACTGTCCCTCGTTCCGGTCAAGAATATAGTATTCTCCTTTAACCGCGCGGGCAGAAAAACCGCTTCCGCCGGCAAGTTTGTGGATTTCCTCGGCGTGAACCCCGGCCGCGTTGACAAGATAGGTTGCCCTAATTTCATGCTTTCCAG
>CAZGYK010000021.1:0-1486 GCA_964530485.1 uncultured Oscillospiraceae bacterium | reverse complement strand
CGCGGTAACCGCCGTCGACAGTTTCAATCGCAGTAACCGGACTTTCGAGAAAAAAGGTGACGCCGTTTTCTGCCGCATACTCCGAAAGAGCAATACACCCCTGCCATGGGTTGACGATCGCCGCCGATCCGGCGAATAGCGATCCGGCTATCCCCGGGTTTAGCCGAGGTTCAAGCGCCAGCGTTTCTTCACTTGAAAGAACGCGAAGTTCCGGAACCCCGTTCTCGATTCCGCGTCTATAGAGGTCTTCAACAACCACCATCTCTTCCGAAGAAAGCGCCACAACGAGCGATCCGATCTTTTTATATTCAATTTGCAATTTCTTCGCCAACTGTTCCCAAATCCGGTTTCCCCGAACATTGGTCTTTGCCATCAGCGTTCCTGGTTCCGGGTCATATCCCGCGTGGATAATCGCGCTGTTGGCGCGCGTCGTCCCCTTCGCAACATCGTCCTCGCGGTCTATTACCGCTACCCGAAGATGGTATTTCGAAAGCTCATATGCAACTGAGGCGCCGACGATCCCTGCGCCTATAACCGCAACATCATACATCTCTTAATCGCCCTTCCGAGGTCTCTATTTGTCGATCAAAACGCCCTTTTTCAGAATAATACAGGCATAAAGAGCCTGCTCCCCGGTCTGTACCGTAGCAAACGCCTTCTTCGCGCGCTCGTAAAACTGGAACCGCTCAACAAACTCGATACCGACATCGCCCTCATTCTCTTTGACGATTCTTCTATAATCCTCCCAGATCGGAGGATCTCCCTCAAAGGTTCCCGGCGTCACGGCCATAAACGAAACCGGACATTCGACAAAACTGTCAAGCGGAAATAATTTTAATATCGCATCAAGAAGTTCGGTTGCCCGATGCCCGTCGGCGCGGATACAGCGCGGATTCATTGTAATGGCCGGAAAGTTACAGTCGCCGATGACCAGCTCGTCCCCATGTCCCATTTCTGCGATCGCTTTGAGCAAATCGGGGGAAAGAATCGAAGGAATACCTTTTAACATATCGTACCACCTTTGTTGAGTGAACGCTTCACTTCGTTTTGCCATTTTCTCGCATTCGCTCAGGTTTTTGACTGTCAAAAACCTAAACTCGCGCTCCGCGCTCACTTGATTGAAACATCTTCTGAATTCATTTTATCAAACGCGCATTTCCTTTGCAATGAAACATTTTGAATCCAGAAAAATGCGTAGCATCTGAGATCTGTCCCGTTTTTTGAGAATACGCCATATGTCCAATTGTTTTATAGCCGTTCGGTTTATTGTAATGCCCCTGCCCCTATGATAAAATGATAAAAAAGAAAGTCGCCGGAAAGAGGGGATTTTATATGCCGAAATATTTGATCGCCGCCGATCAGGGAACAACCAGTTCCCGCGCGGTTTTATTCGATGAAAACTGTAATATCGTTGAGATCGTCCAAAGGGAGTTTACCCAAATCTATCCCCGCGAAGGTTGGGTAGAACATGATCCGCGCGAGATCT
>CAZGYK010000020.1:13955-16100 GCA_964530485.1 uncultured Oscillospiraceae bacterium | reverse complement strand
TGTTATCCCCCTCTGAAAGGCAGGTTCCTCACGTGTTACTCACCCGTTCGCCACTAGGTTTTCCCGTCAATTGTCCGAAGACGCTTTCTAGGAGACCTCGTTCGACTTGCATGTGTTAAGCGCGCCGCCAGCGTTCGTCCTGAGCCAGGATCAAACTCTTAATTAAATCCTGTATACATCTGTAGTATCTCTACAACAGTTATATCCTCAGACGTCTAGCGTCTTTACTGAATGTTTATTGCCTTTCGGCAACTTCGTGCTCTCGCACCGGACACATTCCTGCGCCCGCTTTTTGAAAAGGGTCTTTTCAAGCATAATATTGTCTAATTTTCAAGGTCCAGTCCGCGCTTCGGCTTCTCCTTCAAGCTTCCTAAACTGCCGCTTTTACGACCGTCTCTCGCCTTCCGTTTCCACCTTTTTCCTCCCCTTCCCCGCAGTCTTTTTCGTCTGCGTTTCCGGGGGGCGCGGATTCTTATACTACCAGCACATCATCCCTTTGTCAAGTTCTTTTCTTGCCTTTTTTTAAGTTTTTTTCGAAAAAGAAGAAGGCGGCATCTTCATCCGCCCTCTTCTTCCAAGGACTGTAAAAAATCTAGTGTTTTACAAATTTGATCGAGCCAACAACTGGCAGCTCTTTCATCTCTCCGTTGGCTGCTGAGATGATTCCAATAATCATCAGTGCGACAAGACCAAGACTGCAAATCCCCGTAACCATCGACATAATCCTGGCTACCGGCCAGATCCACGAAAAGATCGCTCTCAGGATCGCTCCAATTACGGACACGATCAATTCCAGAATAAACAGGTTCAAACCCTGAATTGCATGGAATCTCGAAAACCTCGAATTCTTCGGAGCCGCAAAATACGAAACCAGCGAGAGGAACCAGATATAACTGATGATCCCAAAGACCTTATTCTCCTGGACATCGCGCTGATAATCGAGCGGTGCTTCCGGATCCGGCGGAGGAGGCGGAGGACCGTAAGATTGATTTGTATATGTTGTATCTCTCGGTTGTGCTGTTCCGCAGCCCGCACAGAAGAGCTGACCGTTAGCAACCTCTTTTCCGCAATTAGGACAAAATGCCATTATTTAACCCTCCTCTTAATACCACCACATCGGTCCGGGTCCGTGGAAACCCCAAGATCCGTTATAGAATATCCCATAGCGCCGGTCCAGAATAATCAATACAAGCGCTCCGATCAGAAGAATCACAAAAACGATCAGCTGAAAAATCATCGATGCCCTTGAATAACGCTTTACGCAAAGATTGCTCGGGGCAAAAGACAAAATGATCGACATCAAAAATCCAAGTCCCGGAATGGCAAACAACACCTTAAGCCAGAAATACGCCGCCGTAGAAATCGGCTTGGCATTCTTATCCTCAATTATCGGAAGGACCGGCTGTTGTACCGGCACCTGCTGGGTTCCGATTTTGATCGGGTCGGCGTAGGGGGAATCAGTGTACTGCGGACGGTAAACATCTCCGAGAACCGGAGCTTTATTCGGCATCGCAGGCGGAATATACTGGTCGATCCGTTCGGGTTCTTTAGTTTCCGGCAATTCTTCGATCACGTCTACAACCGGTTCATCAGCGGCAGCTTCAATCGCCTGTTCCGGTTCCTCTGCGGGATCAAAAAAGATTTCCGCTGTCTTTGGCTCCTGCGTTATCTCTTCGGCATCTACCTCCGAAACAACCGGCTCCGCTTCTTTTTTCTTCCTTCCGCGCTTCTTTGGCGCTTCGGTTTTCTCTTCCGGCGCTGCTTCTACAACGCCGGCTTCCGATTCAACAACAGAAACCTGTTCCGCTGCCTGTTCCGGTGCTTCTGAAGAAAGCCCGGAGTCCGCTGACAGCTCAGCGCCGCAGTTGATACAAAAGCGCGCATCATCGGCATTATTACTGCCGCATACTACACAATATGCCATCGTTAACCTCCATAAAACAAATTAAGGATTCTCTCCTTGTTCTGATTCAACTATAGATTCGAGTTTTCAACTAATTATCTACCGGAAAATAAGAGTCTCCCACCTATCCTCATTACAAAAACGCATTTTGTGTTCGTTGCATTTGCAACATCCATTTTTGAAAATTTCTGTTAGAATGTAATTACTATTTATATAGGAGGATTTCAATATGAAGTACGAAT
>CAZGYK010000020.1:7727-13945 GCA_964530485.1 uncultured Oscillospiraceae bacterium | reverse complement strand
ATCCCGACAGCGGCATCGCGCCGGGCACCGCTTTCGAAGACCTGCCGGACGATTATGTTTGCCCGCTCTGCGGCGCAACAAAGGACATGTTTCAACCCCTGTAAGGAGTACGTCGAGGCCGGATTACCAAAACAATCCGGCTTCTTATTTTGACAGAACACGAGGACCACTTATGAATCTATTGGAACTAAAACCAGGAATTTTTTATACCGGCGTGCTTGATCCCGATCTTCGCGTCTTTGATATTATCATGAACACGGAGTTTGGAACAACATACAACTCATATGTCATTAAAGGCAGCGAAAAAACGGCGTTGGTCGATACGGCCAAATTTCGCTTTTTGGACGACTATCTCAATGACATCGGCGGCATTGTCGATCCCAAAACTGCAGATTACCTTATTGTCAGCCATACCGAACCCGACCATTCCGGAAGTATCGAACACCTTCTTTCCCTCAACAGCAAAATCAAAGTTGTCGGAACGCCGAGCGCGATCAACTTTCTAAAGGAAATCGTCAATCATGATTTTGACTCGATCGCAGTCAAAGAAGGTGATACGCTCTCTCTCGGGGACAAGACGCTAACGTTCCATCCTCTTCCGAATCTTCATTGGCCTGATACGATGTTCACCTACGTTCCCGAAGACAAAATCCTTTTTACCTGTGACTCATTCGGCGCCCATTATAGTTTCCCGGATATTCTGAGAAGCAAGGTCAAGAATGTAGCCGATTACGAGAAGGCGCGAAAGTATTATTTTGATATGATTCTCGGGCCGTTCAAAGCCCCCTTCCTCCAGAATGCCCTGAAACGGATTGAATCCCTCGATTTTGACATAATCGCTCCTGGGCATGGTCCCGTTCTCGACTGTAACCTCGACGAAATCATAGAAACGTATCAAAAATGGTGCGCTCCCGTCGAAAAGAAGAAACCGGTCGTCGTGATGGCCTACGTCAGCGCATACGGCTATACCCGGATGCTCTCGGAACAGATTGCCGCCGGAGTCCGCGATACAAAAGATGTTGACCTTATGGTCTACGACCTTGTTGAAGCGGACACCACAAAGGTTAACGAAGCAATCGCTATCGCCGACGGAATCCTGTTGGGAACCCCAACAATCCTCGGTGACGCGCTCGCCCCGATTCTCTCGCTGACCCACTCGATGTTTCCCCCGACCCACGGCGGAAAGTTGGCCGCCGTTTTCGGGAGCTATGGCTGGAGCGGCGAAGGCGTTCCAAATGTGACCGAGCGGCTAAAACAGCTCCGGCTCAATGTCTTGGACGGGTTCCGCGTTCGCTTCAAACCGAGCGAACAACAGCTCAAAGATGCTTACCAATTTGGAAAAACATTTGCCGAAAATCTAAAATAACGAAAATGCTCATAGGCCGATCATATTTTTACAAACAACAACAGGAAAACTTTATTTTTCCTGTTGTTGTTTTTGGATAGTTATGGTATACTTCATTTGAAAACTGCGTTTTGTGATTAGACAGTGGTTATTTGATGTATTCTTAAACATTTTATTGAATAATTAAACTGCGTTGTGATTGGCCGATCCCTTTTTCTGGTTTTTGCGGCGCACCTATCATGACGATAAATGAGATCTCTATGAAGAAAAGACATCTTTACAGGATTCTAATTGGTGTTTTTGCGTTCGTTTTACTCTTTAGCTTTTTCCAGCTTGTTCGAATTTTTTTAGGCTACCAAGAAAGCCGGAACGAGTACGACTCGCTTATTGAGAAAACGCCTGCGCCGAGGCCGGATTCAACCATTCCTTCCGAAATGACCACGGAAGAGGAGCCCTACGTCGTTGTACAAGAGGACGGGACGCTCTCTATCAATTATGAGGCGCTTACCGGATTAAACCAGGATTATGTCGGATGGCTAAGAATTCCCGAGACAAATATCAACTATCCGATGGTATACCATTCCGACAACGACTATTACCTGCGCCGGACTTTTCTCGGTTCCCATAACGTCGGCGGTGCAATTTTTCTTGATTCCAGAACCGGAAAAAGCTTTGAATCTGACCATGTCATTATTTATGGTCACCGGATGAACGACGGTTCGATGTTCTCCGATGTTAAGAAATATCTCGACCCATCCTACTATGAATCCCATAAACAAATTTTCATCTATACCAAATCCGAAATACTCACTTATGAGGTCTTTTCAGCTCGAACCGTCAGTGTTGAGGATTCCTGCTATACCTTTTCATTTTCGAACCATGATACCTATGTCTCTTGGCTAAAGACCATGAAGGCTGCAGCGCCTTATCCAACTTCCCTGAATCCGGATGGGAGCAGCGGAACGATTACATTGTCAACCTGCGTTTACAACGACGGAAGCAGCCGGAATATCGTGCAGGCCTGCCTCGTCGGACGCGAACCAATAGAATCCTAAAGTCTAACTATTGTGAGGTAATCCAATGGAACATGATCAAATCCTGGACATCAAAACATTTGGAACATTTTCGGTAACAGTGAACGGAAAATCTGTAAAAGACGCTTCCTCACGCTCCGGAAAAGTTTGGGTACTATTCAAATACCTGATTACGAACCGGAGCACCCCGATTCCGACCGATAAACTTATCGAAGTTCTCTGGCCGGACAACGACATCGAAAAGCCGATCAACGCGCTTTTCACGCTGGTCTATCGGCTTCGCGGCGTTCTAGATGCCCCGTTCCAAACCAAGCAGAACTTTATCCTGTTCCATCACGACTGCTATATTTGGAACAAAGAAGCCCCCTATATCCTCGACGCGGAAGAATTTGAGCGCTGCTTAGAAAAACTTGAAGACCCAACAAGCGATCCAGACCTTTTGATAAAAATGGGGCAGGAAGCGTTTGATCTCTATCAGGGTGACTATCTTCCGGAACTTCCCGAAGACTGGATTGTCCCGGTCAACTATTACTATAAGCGCCTCTATTCGACGCTTGTCTTAAAGATGTCTCATCTATACGCCCAAAAGGGTGACCACAACTCGATTATCCGCCTCTGTGAGCGCGCGATTGAGCTCGACCCATACGAAGAATCCCATCATATCGCTTTGATCGATGCGTTGATTCAGCTCGGCCAGCCGTCCCAAGCTCTCGCACATTACGATTTTATTACCTATATCCTTCAAAAAGATCTCGGCGTCAAGCCCTCGAACGCTTTGTTGGACCTTCGAAAAAAAATGTACCAGCAACCGGACAGCCGCCAGACAATCGAGCAGATCAAACTGACGCTCAGCGAACAGGAAGACCTTCTCCCCGGCGCCTTCTTCTGTGATATCGACGCGTTCCGGCATATCTTCCGGCTCGAAGCTAGAATGGGACGCCGCGCCGAACATCTCGCTTTTCTCGTCGAAATTTCGATCAACCTGAAAAGCGAAGCATCCAACTTCGACGACCTTCTGACCGAAGCTATGACGATTCTTCGGAGAACCGCGTTCTTTACGCTTCGCCGAAACGACATCCTTACCCAGTATTCCCATACTCAGCTGCTTCTCCTGTTGCAGAGCAGCTCGGAGGAAAACTGCGAAGAAGTTATCCGGCGAATTGGAACCCGATTCCTTACCGAAAGCAAAGGCAAGATTCTTTGTACGGTCGATCATTCCATCACGCAAATCTAATTCAATCAGTAAGAGCGGCGGCTGAGTTACAGCCGCCGCTCTTTTTTCATGCTTGACGCTTCTACGCGTTGTAGGTAGATGAAACGGTATCCCCGCCCTCTCCGGTCCAGTTGGTATGGTAGAATTCACCCCGCGGCCGGTCGGTGCGCTCATAGGTATGTGCGCCGAAATAGTCGCGCTGGGCTTGAAGCAGGTTGGCCGGGAGCCGGTCGGAACGGTAACCGTCGTAATAGGTCAGCGCCGCCGACATCGCCGGAATTGCAATTCCGTTGATCATCGCCGTTGAGCAGACTTTTCTCCAGCTCGCCTGCGCCTGGTCAATTGCCTTTTTGAAATAATCATCCAAAAGAAGGTTTTCGAGACCCGGGTTCTTGTCGAACGCCTTTTTGATATCGCCGAGGAAAACGCTCCGGATGATGCATCCGCCACGCCACATAAGCGCGATCTCCCCATAATGCAAATCCCAATGATAGGTCTCTGCCGCCGCGCGCATCAAGGAGTACCCCTGGGCATAGGACACAATTTTCGATGCGTAAAGCGCATATTTGATGTCGTTGATAAACGCCTTCTTCTCCTGATCGGTTCCGGAAAAAACACCGTTGGGTCCCGGTAGAACCTTCGACGCCGCAACACGTTCTTCCTTAATCGCGGAGAGACAGCGGGCAAAGACCGCCTCCGAAATCAACGTCAGCGCGATCCCTTCGTCGAGAGCGGCTACCGAGGTCCATTTTCCGGTACCCTTCTGTCCCGCGGTATCAAGAATTTTTTCGACAATTGGTTCCCCGTCATCGTCCTGATAAGCGAGGATGTCGCGCGTAATTTCAATCAGATAACTGTCAAGTTCGCTTTGATTCCATTCCGCGAAGACAGCTTGCATCTCTTTTGTCGACATTCCGAGATAGTTCCGCATAATCTGATAGCATTCACATATCAGCTGCATATCGCCGTATTCGATCCCGTTGTGGACCATCTTGACGAAATGGCCTGCGCCGTTCGCGCCCACCCATTCACAACAGGGCGATCCGTCTTCGACCTTCGCGCTGATGCTCTGAAAAATGGGCTGAACATACTGCCAGGCTGCATAAGACCCGCCGGGCATGATCGAAGGCCCTTTTAAGGCTCCCTCTTCTCCGCCGGATACCCCTGTCCCAATATAGAGAAGCCCTTTGCTCTCAAGATATTCCGTGCGCCGGATGGTGTCCGGAAAATGACTGTTTCCGCCGTCAATGATGATGTCACCGTCGTCGAGGAGCGGAATCAGCATCTCGATAAAATCATCGACCGGCTTTCCTGCTTTTACCATTAACATGATCTTCCGGGGACGTTCCAACTGCATCACAAGTTCCGGAAGGGAATACGCTCCGACAATGTTTTTGCCCTTCGCGCGCCCTTCCACAAAATCAGCTACCTTCTGAACCGTCCGGTTGTAGACGCTGACAGTAAACCCTTTGCTCTCCATATTCATGACGAGATTCTCGCCCATAACGGCAAGGCCGATCAATCCAATATTCGACTTTTTCATAATCATATTCTCCCCTTTGCTTATAGCTGGTTAAATGAAAAACGCTTTAGCGTTTTGAAATTGACTGACTATATTACCGCTTGACGCGTGCGTTGCCTTCATAGATGCCCCAGACCTCTTCCTCGCTGCTCGGGGAAGCATAGTCGGCATACATCGTTGCGGCAAGCGCTCCGGTTGCCCATCCGAACTTGACCCACTTTTCCGGTTCCCATCCCTTGAGCATGGAGTAGAGCATTCCGCCGACAAATCCGTCACCCCCGCCGATTCGGTCAAGAACCGGGATAGAACGCTGCGGCTCAAAGAACCATTCATCTCCAACAGAGAGAATCGCTCCCCAGAGGTGCTCGTTTACGCTGACCGCCGAACGAAGGGTGGTCGCGAAAACCTTGGCATTCGGGAACGCCTTTTTCACATTGTTGATCAATCCCTTAAACGAGTCAATCTTTTGGCCGACGTCGTCTCCGCTCGCTTCGGGACCTTCGATCCCGTAACAGAGCTGGAAATCTTCCTCGTTTCCGATCAGTACATCTGCGAGCGATGCAATTTCGGTAAACTGCTCTCGGAGTTTCTTTTCCCGCCCTTTCCACATGCTCGCGCGGTAGTTCTGGTCAAAGGATATGACCGTTCCTTCCGCCTTTGCATATTTCGCGAGGTCGACGCAGAACTGGCTGGTCTCGGGAGAAAGCGATGCGATCAACCCGGAAAGGTGGAGCAGACGGCATCCGTCTTTTTTGAAGATTTGTTCCAAATCAAAGTCCTTTACCGAAAGAGAGAGCCCAACCTCTCCCGCGCGGTCATTGTCAACCACCGGACGGCGGACACCAAAACCGGTATCGGCAATATTGAACTGGTGACGATATCCCCACGGGCCCCCTTTGTCAACGTCCGGACCGACATATTGGAGATTCCGCTTTCTCAATTCCCCTTTGATAAAGCTTGCAATCACGCTCTCTTTGACAAACTTTGTCATGACCATCGCGCTCATGCCAAGCGAGGCCGGAATGTTAGCGACGTTTGATTCCGCACTGGTCGAATACATCTCGAACAGGTTGCTGACCGCGACCGGCTGATGGTTAAACGGAA
>CAZGYK010000020.1:951-7717 GCA_964530485.1 uncultured Oscillospiraceae bacterium | reverse complement strand
GCCCATGCTGGTCGGTACAATGATATCGTATTTGCAGTTGTCCTTAAATTTCATAATTTCCTCCAAGATTACCTGCTTTGTTATTTTTAAAAAAATTCGTCCGGATGATTCCCGGGCGAATTTTTCTCTTTACAATATTGATTTTCATCCAGATCCGGGAACCCCCGGTTCTGGATGAGTTCGGCATTAACCGCCGAGATAGAGTTCTTTTACTCTGTCGTCCTCAGCAAGCTCCGCGCCGGTTCCGGAAAGCATAATCTCCCCGGTCTCGATAACATATGCACGGTCCGCGTGCTTCAGCGCCAGTTTCGCGTTCTGTTCAATCAGGACAATTGTAATGCCCTCATCGTGCAATTCGCGGATAGTCTTAAAGATATCAGCAACGATAACCGGAGCGAGACCCATCGACGGCTCGTCCATCAGAAGAAGCTTCGGCTTTGCCATCAACGCACGTGCAACGGCAAGCATCTGTTGTTCGCCTCCCGAAAGGCTTCCGCCCTTCTGATTTATGCGCTCTTTCAGTCTCGGAAAAAGGGTAAATCCTCTCTCAATGTCGGCCTGAATATTTTCGCTCCTCTTGCGGGAATAGGCGCCCATCTTCAGGTTTTCCATAACCGAGAGTTCCGGAAAAATCTGGCGTCCTTCCGGTACCTGGACAATCCCCATCTCAACGATTTTATTGGTCCCGATTTTTCCGATTTCAACATCTTTAAAGGTAATCGTTCCCTCATACGGCATAATTCCGGAGATACAGGAGAGAAGCGTTGTCTTGCCCGCTCCGTTTCCTCCGATAACGGCGACGATTTCACCTTCGTTGACCTCGAAATTGATGCCTTTCAATGCCTGGATACTTCCATAGGAGGCGGAAACATTAGAGACTTTTAAGATAGCCATTATTCTTCCTCCTTTCCGAGATATGCTTCGATCACGCGCGGGTCCTTCTGAACTTCATCCGGCACGCCTTCACAGATCTTCTGCCCGTGGTCGAGTACCGTAACATAGTCGGAAATTCCCATCGCAACGCGCATATTGTGCTCAACAAGCAATACGGTAATTCCGGAGTCCCGGATTTTCTGTACCAGCTTTATCAGTTCTTCTGTCTCGGTCGGGTTCATCCCGGCGCAGGGTTCGTCTAGCATAATGATTTTCGGCTCGCTGGCAAGTGCGCGGGCAATTTCAAGCACGCGTTTTCTTCCGTACGGAAGACCTCCCGCTAGTGTCTCTGCGTAATGAGCAAGTCCGACAAAGTTCAAAACTTCCATCGACTTATCGCGGCAGAGCTCTTCTTCGCGCTTCATTTTTGGCGTATGAAGGAACGTCGCGATAACGCCGCTGTCGGTACGAATGTGCCGCCCGACCATGACGTTGTCCAAAGAGGACAGCTGGTCAAACAACTGGATATTCTGGAAGGTTCTCGCTATTCCGTGGGTTGTAACCTGGTGCGGACGAAGCTTTGTGATATCGACACCGTCAAACACAACCATACCGGTTGTCGGCGTGTAGATTCCGGAAATCACGTTGAAAAAGGTTGTTTTTCCGGCTCCGTTCGGTCCGATCAACGCCCGGATCTCTCCGGTATTGATCTGCATATCAACTGCGTCAACCGCTTTCAGCCCACCGAACTGCATGGTAATATTTTGCGCATCTAATAATAAACCCATGATTAGTCCTCCTTCCCGGACTGGGCAGTCGCAGTTTTCTTAAATTTTTTCTGGAACCAGGCCATCAGCGAGCGGAACCCGCCATAGAGGCCTGACGGCATAAACAGGAAGATGAGAATAATCATCAAACCGTAGATACCTTCAAGGTGTTTTCCTGCGGCGCGAAGCAATTCAGGCAAGAAGCCCATAATAACCGCTCCGACAACCGGCCCCGGAATGGTTCCAAGTCCGCCGGCTACCGCCATTGTAAGTAGTCTTACACCCATCTTGTCGAACATATCCGCCGAAATATAGGAAAGGTTCCAAGCGTAGATAACGCCCGCAAATCCGGCCATCGCCGCGGAGATACCGCAAACGATGAACTTATAGCCGGTGACGCTGATTCCCATAGCTGCAGAAGCGATCGGGCTGGTTTTAATCGCCTGGAACGCACGCCCTGTTCTTGAGTTGATCAAGCGCCAGCAGAAGAGAACGCAGACAATTGCTCCGGCAAGAGCAAAGAAATAGAGGATCTGGTTATACTGCGTTACCTTCAGCTTATCAATTCCAAACAAGCTCATTTTTGGAATTCCGGTCAAACCGTTTGCTCCGCCTGTCAACCATTTTTCCTGAACAAGGAAGGCCTTCAAAGCTTTTACGAATCCGCCGGTCGTCATCGCAAGGAAGATCGCCGATAGCCGGCTGCAAGCGACACCGATAAAGAGTCCAAACAGGTACGGAACAAAAATTCCGAGTAAAAGTCCTACCAGCTGACTTCCCGGGAACTGGAAGTTGAGCGTAAAGATCGCATACGAGTATGCGCCGATACACATAAACGCATTGTGTCCAAGCGACACCTGTCCAGTATAACCGAGAAGAAGGTTCAAGCTGGACGCGAGAATACTGAAATAGCAAAACGAAATGATGATGTTCATCCAATAGTTGTTCTTAGGAACAATAAACGGAAGAAGAACTGCAACTACTATGATTCCGAGGACAAAGAACTTAGTTTGTTTCGACATTTTAACCATAATAAATTCCCCTCCCCTAAACCTTTGTGATGCTCTTGCGTCCAAGAATACCCTGCGGACGCCAGAAAAGCACGACGATCAAAACAATAAACGTAAATAGGTCTTTGTAGGCCGAGGAAATATAGTAGGAGCCCAACGTTTCAATGATCCCCATCAAAACGCCGCCAAGCATTGCTCCCGGAAGACTTCCAAACCCGCCCATTACCGCGGAAGTCATCGCCTTGCTTCCAGTAACTGTTCCGATGGTGAATACAACCGAGAATCTCGGAGCCATCAAAACGCCTGCAATCGCGGCCAGCGCCGCCGCAAGGATGTAGGTTGTTGCAATGATTGTGGTCAGCTTAACACCCATAAGCTGTGCTGCTTTCCTGTTCATCGCAACCGCGTTCATCGCAATACCGGTCTTTGAGTACTTCATGAAGATTGCCAATACCGCCATCAACCCGCCGCAGATTAAAATCAGCATCAAATCTGCATGCGCGATCCGGACTTCCTGTCCGAACAGTTTAAAAGCATAAACCATATTTTCAGCGCCAAAGAACGGCGGCATTTTTTTCGGCTCGGTTCCCCAAATGATCTTTACAATTTCCTGAACAATGTACTGCATTCCCATTGTGGAAATCAAAAGACCCATACCACCTTTCGTGTACATCGGACGATAAGTCACGCGCTCAACAATCAGCATCAATATCGAGGTCCCGATAACTGCCCCAATAATGGCAAGAAAAACCGGAACACCCCATTGTACCGCGATCTGCCATCCGACAAAGGCGCCAAACATAAAGAAATCGCCTTGCGCGAAGTGACCCATACGCATGGTACTGTAAATGATACTATATCCGAGCGCAACCAACGAATAGATTGCACCTTGAGCAATACCGCTTATGATGCATTGTAGAAATATGCCCATATTGCTTCATCTCCTTTTTATCTATTTTTAGGACTCATAATTTTGCAACGCCGTTGCATAACAGGCTCCCGCAGATCCCAACGACATTTCAGCGGAACACCTTTGATACCATCCTTCCCGCAATATTTTTTTGCAGGGGATGCTTTGTATCGTTCTGACAAATCCCTCTGCTCTTAAGTAAATATTTTATTTAGTTTTAATATAAAAGTCAATCAGATGCAAAAGTCTTAGTATGTTATACCAAACATTAAAATAAGGTTTGTGTAGTTTGTACAGTCAAATCTGACTTTTGTCTGTATAACTCTGAATACAGTCTTCTATAAAGATGCGCTGCTCTAAGAAATCAGATTCCGCCTTTCTTACAAACACGCGCCGTTTCGATCTGTCGTTTTATTTTGAACCGCTATTGCGTTATCGTGCGATCAATGAATCCTCTCCTGGCTCATATGTTCTGGTCTGGAACAGTTCGCGAGAAACCTCTGAGCAAAAAAGCAGCCAGGGAAGCCCTGGCTGCTTTTATTGTTGCATTGTTATCGTGGTTTAGCCCTTCGGATAAACTTTGATCGCCTGGCCATCTGCCTGCCATTCGCCGATGTTAGCAGCTTTCAGGATTCTGCCGTCGGTGAACGCTTTGTACTCGATGTGTCCCTGGACGCCTTCACGATCCAACTGCGAGATGTAGTAGTTCAGTTTTTCTCTGAAATCTTCATCATTAATGTCTTTGACGCCTTCGGTCTCAATCATGAGGTTGAGGGCAGCTGCGATGTTCCAGCACGCGTCATAAACGCGGGCGTCGTTGTCGCCAGGCCACTGACCGTCGGGATCATTTGCCTTAAAGGTGTTCTTGAATCTTTCTTTAAAGGCGTTCTCCGGATCCTGAATGTATCCAGTCGGGAAAACGATGCCCTGAAGCTTGTCTCCCGGGAGCTGCTTCGCCATGTCAGGCTGCGCAAAAGAGGTCGATCCTGCGAAGAATACTTTTTCCGGAATCTGAGCATAGAGGTTCTCGATCTGGTCGTAGCAGGTCAACGCGTTTGCAGCAGAAAGACCGTAGGTCAGAACGGCGTCAACGCCAAGTTCTTTTGCCTTAAGCGCATACGGTGTGAAATCGGTGTCATCAATCCCGAACTTCATGTAGGCTTCGTCTTTGAAGTCAATTCCAAGTTCTTTCAGCTTGGCGATAACCGCTTCCGCGCCAGCCATGCCGCCTTCGTCGTTACGAGCCATAACGAGGAAGTTTTTGAGGTTCTTCTCTTTTACCAGGTACTCAGCGAGCGAAGACGCCGCATCTGTATCGGTAACTGTTCCGATGTGGAAGTATTCCCAGCCCTTCTGGACGGAAGCAGGTCCGGAGACCATTCCGATAAGGGGGATCTGAGCTGCTTCGAACAGATCGCCAACAGCAAGGATCATAGTGGTGTAGTGGTGGCCAATGACGACGTGCGGATCTTCCGAGATCATCAGGTTCGCAGCGATCGGGGCTTGGTCGGTGGTGTTCTGGTCGTCAACGAATTCCATGATTTCGAGCTCGTAAGCCGGATTCAGGAATTTATCTTCAGCCATGTGTGCCATCGCCGCGTCGATCGACGCTTTTTCGCGGATTCCCATGCGGGAGTTTGTTCCGGTTACCGGGCACATTACGCCAACCTTAACAGTCATTGTCGGTCCGGTATACTCCGGAGCTGTTTCTTCGGCTGTTGTCTCTGCACCAGTCGTTGCTTCTGGGGTTGTCTCTGCCGGTGTCGGATCTTCCTTCTTGCAGGACGCGAACACTGCGGTCAGCATCACAACAACAAGGACCAGCGCAAAGATCTTCATAAGGGATCTTTTCATTTGATAGCCTCCATATTTTTTTATAATCGAGCAACAGTAGTTAGCTAATTTTGCCGATTACTTAGCATCATCATATTGAATTCTATCGGAAAAGTCAATTTCAAACTGGTTACAAATCAGTATTTTGGATATATTGTTAGAAGTATCTATTCGATTTCGTACACATCGCCCATATTTTTGGTAAGTTTTGTTACGAAATCCGCCTGTCGAGTTCAAAATGTCGAAACCTGTTGCAACAAATTTTCAAGGTTCTCCGGTGTCCTTCCCGTCAAAACTGTTTGTTATCGCTTCCCGCCAGCTATCAGTGGCGCTTGATATCCATCTTTTCGGTGATGGAAGAACACCTTTATTCCCTTTTGTTATTTCAGGTTTTCGAGGCCGTTACGGATCAACTCGATCTCCTGTACCTTTTCATTTTGGGTCAGTTTTATAAAATCCTTATAGTCGTTAACTGTTACAATCATTCCGGTTATTTGAAACCCGTTCTCTTCAAAGTATTCGAGGCTTGGAGTGAAGTAATCTATTGATCCTTTTTCCAGTGAGAAAAGGCCTTCATTCGCGAGATATTTTAGAACGCTTTTGTAATGGTCCGCTACACACTCCTCCACCCCCGGAAAGTAAAACTCGTTTGTATCAGAATCAAAGTAATTGCCCTCAATCCCAACAATATCGTCGTCAACTTTTCGAACGATATATCCATTTCTATACAAATAAGGGGCGAGTAAAAACGGGTAATTCTCATCGTAAAACATGTCATTTGGCAGCGAATCCGCAATCACAATAATGGGAAATTTATAGTATCCGTATGGTACCCCAAATCCACCGAAAAGATCGTATTCCGTGTTCGTTTTTGTATAAAAGCTGCTGACCCTTACCGAACGGGGTAAAGCATCGCTAAACGCGACAAATGTATCAAAGTCCATAGGCGATTCAAAATTTACCCGCATCACAGGCAAACCGCTGTAGGCGCCGTCCTGGTAATAGGCGTTTATGAGTTTTCCGGATTCGTCGTACTCAAAAACTGCTTCTTTGGGAAATACTCCGTTTTGTTCGAGAATCGTCTGCTGATGGATCGTTAGTTCCGGGTAGAGATAGCTTATCTCGTCTTTCGGAGCGGTCTTAGCGTTAAACGATGTATCATACCTCCGGTAGATCGTATCTTTTGGCAGTGAAGCAAAAACACTGTTGTTCCAGAAGTCTGGTTTTCCGCGGACAATCTCGCCCTGTGCGGCGCCCACCATCACATTTGCGCCGCTGTTTCTGTCTAAAGAGACTCGATACCTGCCGTGTCCCTCTTTGACCGACGTGGTCCTATAGATTGGCGCTTCCGGCGTAAACAGCTCCGAATATAG
>CAZGYK010000020.1:0-941 GCA_964530485.1 uncultured Oscillospiraceae bacterium | reverse complement strand
ATCCAGACTAAACCGTTCGATCCCCCCGTGCTCTCCTACCGAACCAACCGGTTCTAACGGATCATAGTAAATCGAATCCATCAGCGGGGACAGCCCGAACGAGATAAACAGCATAATCACGAGGAGGACTGCCCCTGTAGCAAGCCCGACCCTTCTAAACGAGCGCCTTACCCCTTTCCGGACAACCTTTGTAAATTTCTCGGCCTTCTCTTCGGTTTCTTCTTCAGGCTCGCCGTAAGCAGTAACTGTATCGATCTGTCTCAGTCCGATTCCTTGATCGAGATAATCTTCAATCGCCTTATGTTTTTCGATTTCAGTTTCAATCAGAGCGCGTTCCTCTTCGGTCGCTGTGTCGGCGCGGTATTTTTCCATGAGATCATTAAAACTCGTCATTTTCCTCTACCTCCAATTCTTTTCTAAGCTGTTTTCTGGCTCGATGTGATATCACCCGGACATATTCATGTCCGATTCCGAGAGCTTCACCAATTTCCTTTTGAGGAAGACCCGAAAAATACTGTAGCAGGATTACCTCTCTCGAAAGCTCCGGAAGCTGCATCACCGCTTCATAAAGCCTCCGGTTTCGTTCGCCTTCGATCAACCCGTCCGGCAGCTGCTTGCTCTTTTCTGTCACATCGTTTGGAATTTCCGAAGCAACCTCCCGAGCAGCCCGTTTGAAATAGTTGATTGAAAGGTTCTTCCCGACCTTATAAAGCCATGCGCGGAAATTCGGATGATCGTCCCGGAGCGAAAGGAGCGCCGAGAGGAATACTTCCTGAACCAGTTCTTCCGATACGACGTGGTTCTTTGAAATAGAATAAAGATTGTATTATCATACGCATTGTCTTGTGGTTCAAACAAGTTCACATTGTCTTGCGTTTGAAGTGAAAAGTTGTTATGTTTACCTGAACCATTAATATTCGCAAAGGGTTTCTCATGAAGCA
>CAZGYK010000019.1:10312-16596 GCA_964530485.1 uncultured Oscillospiraceae bacterium | reverse complement strand
AAAGAAGCGTTGCTGCCATAAAACCTTCGGAAAAGCTAGCGCTGTTTTTGGATTCAAACTTCTTCCCAAAGCGATCGGACAAAGAAGCGATTCGATCCTCGATACGGAGAAGTTCACCGATAAGTGAACCGATCGCGAGGGAGAGAATCATCGTAAGGATGCTCCCGGCAGAGAGTCCTTCCCCGGCTACGCGAACGGACGCAGTGACGACGCCAAGGATGCCGATCACAAGAACGGCAAGAGAAAGTCCCTGCATGACCATATCGGTAAGGCGTTTTGTCAGAAGTTTCTTGAATAAAAGTCCAGCTGCTCCGCCGGCAAGAATTGCTCCGACATTGACGATCGTTCCAAGACCAGGCATAGAATTCTCCAATCGCCTATTTCATATGGGTTCGAACATGGTTGGCGAATCCGTTATAGCTGTAGTCGCTGTGATCTACCGGCGCCGTAGAGACAGCGTTGAAGAAACAGCTAGGGATCTCGCCCTGGCGAAGACACTTTTCAACGCAAAGGCTACATCCTTTTTCATGATTAACCGGATTTAGCGGACAATTTTTGTCGCCGCAACTACAAAATGGACTGAGGTTCATTGAATTTTCTCCTTTGAATTCTTTATGATTAAGTGCTGTGAATCAGTTATACATTCCTTCGCTGTCCTCAAACATTTCTGTTACTGCCTGCTTCAGAAGGGGATGACTGTCGAGCGTTTCGTCTGAGTCTAAAATGGATTTAGCGGCGCTTTGAGCGTCATATAGAACGCGGTCGTCAAAGACAAGGTCGGCAATTCGAAGTTCGGGAAGACCGTGCTGCCGGCGTCCAAAGAGATCCCCGGGCCCGCGAAGCATCAGGTCGAATTTCGCGATCTCAAATCCATCATTGCTCTCGGCCATCATCTTAAGGCGCTGCTTGGCATTTTCGCTTTTGCTTTCCGAAACGAGAATACAATAACTCTCATCACTTCCGCGGCCGATACGTCCGCGAAGCTGGTGGAGAGCCGATAAGCCAAAGATCTCGGCGTTTTCGATGACCATGACATTGGCATTCGGAACGTCGACGCCGACTTCAATTACAGTTGTTGATACAAGAATTGAGAGATCATTATTCAAAAAGGATTCCATGATCTGCTGTTTCTCTTTTGCCTTCATTCTCCCGTGGATCAGCCCGACCGAGTAGCCAGAAAGCAGCCCGGATTGAAGTTCTTCCTTATACTGCGCCACCGCTTGACGATCGCCGAGCTGTTCGCTCTCTTCGACGAGCGGGCAAACAATATAGGCCTGATGACCGGAGTCGACTTCCTTTTTGATAAAATTCAAATAGCGTTCACGGTAGGAATCGGTAACAAGGTAGGTTTTAATCGGTTTTCTTCCCGGCGGAAGTTCGTCGATAACCGAGATATCGAGATCGCCATAAATGATAAGGGCAAGCGTTCTCGGAATCGGAGTAGCCGACATCACAAGAAGATGAGGATTCTCTCCCTTCTTCGAAAGGCGGACCCGCTGCTCTACCCCGAAACGATGTTGTTCATCGGCGACAACAAGACCGAGTTTTCGATAGGAGACCTCTTCGCTGATCAGGGCATGCGTTCCGATAACGACGTTGACTTCGCCGGAAGCGATTTTTTCGAGCAGAAGTTTTCTGTTTTTTCCTTTTACCCCGCCGGTCAGGAGCCCGACCGTGATTCCGAAAGGCGCTAGAAGTTTTGAAAAGGAGTTGGCGTGTTGCGCGGCTAGAATTTCAGTAGGGACCATAATGGCGCTCTGGTAGCCGGATTTTACGGCCGCATAGACTGCCGCGGCGGCGACAACCGTTTTTCCGCTCCCGACATCTCCCTGAAGAAGGCGGCTCATCGGGATCTCTTGGTTGAGGTCGGTCATGATCTCGCTGATACATCGAAACTGGGCATTGGTTGGTGTAAACGGGAGAGAGGACAGGAACGGATTAAGATCATTCTTTTTGATGACGACTTTCGTTGTTTGTTTTGCGCGGCTCTTGAAAAGCTGCATCCCAAGCTGAAGGGTAAGGAGCTCTTCAAAGATGAGGCGTTTACGTGCACTTTCCGCTTCGTCGAAGTTTTCCGGAAAATGAATCTGACGTAGAGCGTCTTTCAACCCAATAAGATCATATTCCAAAAGAAGTTGTTCCGGAAGCGTTTCCTTGATGTCGTTTCCAAATTGAGAAAGTGCATTTCGAACAGTATTTGCGATCACGCGGGAAGAGAGCCCCTCGGTTGCGGGGTACTGGGGAAGAAGTCCCTCGGTCTCTTCGGATTTCATCAACTGCGGATTGATCATTTCGCGCGCGAATAGAGAACCCTTTAGTTTTCCGTAAAATAAGTAGTTCTCGCCCTCTTTCAGGGCGGCGGGAGTAAAGCGGTTATTGAAGAAAGTAAGCGTCAAGCTTCCGCCGTCGTCGCCGGCATCAATCTTATAAATCGTGCGCCCGCCGGATATCCGAAGGGGCGGATGTTTATGATAGACTTCCGCTTTTACGATGAAGGGGGTGTCTAGCGGGGCATCCGTAACGGAATAGCTGTCGCGAAGATCGAGATACCGCCGCGGATAATAACGCAAAAGAGAGCCGACCGAATCTACGCCAAGCCGCAAGAACAGCTTTTCGCGATTTTCGCCGACCCCTTTCAGGTAACGGATGTTCTGATTTTGGTAATCGTTGTTCACGCTATGATTATAACAAAATTTGTTTCGGTTTCCAATCGAAACTAGGTTTCTGATTTCAGAAGTTCAAATAGTTTCTCGACGATGATGGATCGCTCCTTTGGCGCATAGTAAGCGTGCATTGACTCGGTTAGCGCAATACATTCGTGATTGGATCGGGTAAGAGCGGCGTCAAAAAGCGCTAGGCTTTCGAACGAAACCGTTTCGTCTCTTCTTGAATTTACGGCGATGACGGGAACAGTAATTTCACCCAAATGATCGGATACTTCTTTAATTAAGTTCTTAAGCTCTTTCGCCGGAGCGAGCATACTGGGAAGAAGATAGATCGGCGGAGGGGGAACGCTCCCTCTCCGATAAGCGGCGAGAATGTCTTCACCGCCATTTTTGCTCTTGAGAGAGACTCGAAGCCGGTTAAAAGCGGGAGAGAGGGGATTTCGCAACTTCATAGGAGACGAAAGCAGAAAGACACCTTTTACATGAGGCTCTAGACGGCTTGCGGCTAGCGCGAGTAATCCGCCCATCGAATGTCCGACGAGAAAAATGCGGCGGTAAGTTTTTGCAGCCTTCTCAACCTCTGAATCAATATGGCTTTTCCAGTCTTCCGCTCGGGATTTGGTAAACTCCTGATAGCGTTTTCCGTGCCCGGGTAAGAGCGGAACGAGGACAGAATATCCTTGCTGGTACACTTCATTGGCTAGGCGTTCAAACTGAAGCGGTCCGCCCATAAAACCATGAATCATGATGACGATTGTATCAGATAATGGCTGTGTCAAAGAAAACGGTTGATGGTCAGTCATAGAGGTCTCCTTATGCGTTGAGAGAACTTACTGAAAGTTTGTGGCGTTTTCTTTTGAATGGATCATCAAAAGAACAAAAAATAGCTTTTTGAATCAATGAGAGGGATCAAGTGACAAATTTATTTCAGATGAACTGTCCATCGTTGTCGGGGTATCTCGTGAAGAAGCGCTATTAGAATAGTTGAGGAGTTGGAATAAATCTGACGAGAATAATCTATATTAGTCGCTTAAATACTTGCCGGTCGTAAAAAGCTTCGATTCAGTTTAAGAGCAAATCTCAAAGAAACGTTGCTTCCGGAACCTCTAACAATCTGAACGTACTAGATATTATATCAAATCGTTTGCAAAATAAAAAAGAGGGCGAAAGCCCTCTTTTTTATTTCTTATTCAGCGGAAATGTAGTAATAGTATACCGGCTGTCCGCCGTTGACGAGCGAGACCTCTATGTTCTTCGCCTTGCTCTGAATCTGTTCTGATACTGCGGAGGCCTCTGCGTCGCTGATGTTCTCTCCGTAGATGACGGTAACAAAGCTTGTATCCTTGTCGATCAGACGCCTTGCGAGCTTAACTGCGGCGAGGCTGATATCGGTTTCGGTAAAGAGAAGTTTGCTTCCTTCCAATCCGAGGATTTCGCCTTCCTTGATCTCTTTTCCGTCGAAATTCGAATCACGCGCTGCCCATGTAATCGAACCGTTTCTGACGGCTTCGGCCGCTTCCCGCATCTGGATTGTGTTTTCTTCAACGGATGCTGTCGGGTCAAACGCCAACATGGCGGACACGCCTTGAGGGATCGAGCGGGTCGGGATAACGATCATATTCCGGTCCGCAAGTTTTGCGGCTTGTTCAGCGGCGAGAATAATATTCTTATTGTTGACAAAGACAAAAACGTTCTTTGCAGGAATTGATTGAGTCGCCGCGAGAATTTCGTCCGTCGAAGGGTTCATGCTTTGGCCACCTTCAACAGTACGGGTGACGCCGAGATCATAAAACAAGGTTCTCAGGCCGTCTCCGGCGCTTACCGCAACAAACCCGTATTCTTCGCTCTCGTCTACCGGCGCATATTCAAATTTTTCAGAAGGCTTCTCATAGTCTTCGGTGTGGGCTTCCGCTTTCGCGTCAGCCTGTAAACGCACATACTGTTCGAGCATGTTTTCAATTTTGATTTTACTTAAATAACCGTGGATCAGGGCGGCCTTCATCGCTTTGTCGGGTGTTTCGGTATGAACATGGCATTTGATGAGGTCGTCATCGTCGACGCAAAGAACGCTGTTGCCGAAAGACTCAAGGTCTTTGCGAAGTTTTAAGGCGTCGGCGTCCGGATTTTTGATAACAAGGAATTCGGTACAATACTCGTTTGTAAGATCATCGCCGATGTCGGCGGCATAAACGCCGATTCCCTCAGAAGAGGAGGTTATGGATCCGGGTTCAGCCGGCATAATAACAGCGTTGTCGCGCAGAACAGAGAGCATTCCTTCAAAGATGACAACCAACCCCTTTCCACCGGAATCTACTACGCCTGCTTTTTTGAGAACCGGGAGCATTTCGGGAGTTTGTTCCAGCGTGTCCTTGGCAATTTCAATGATGTATTCAAACAATTCAGTGGTGTTAAGGTCGTTTTCTTTTTTGGCCGCCTCTTCGGCAGAGACGCGGGCAACCGTAAGCATGGTTCCTTCGGTCGGCTTCATAACCGCTTTATAAGCTGCATCAACGCCGGCCTTTAGGGAGGCGACGATACATTTCGAGTCCGCTTCGTTCTGACCCTGCATCCCGCGAGAAAAACCGCGGAAGATCAGCGAGAGAATTACGCCGGAGTTGCCGCGGGCGCCGCGAAGCAGCGCGGAGGAGGCAACGGAAGCAACTTTTTCGATTTTGACATCATCGGGAAGGCGCTCTAGTTCGCCGAGAGCATATCCGATTGTCATAGACATATTGGTGCCGGTATCGCCGTCTGGAACGGGAAAAACGTTGAGTTTATCTACGTCGGCCTTCTGGTTGGCGATATTATTTGCGCCCGAGATAATCATATCCCGGAATTGTTTGCCGGTTATCATGAATGTTTCCTCCAAAATCAAACTGCCCTTCGGCTTATTCAGCGACCATCTCGTCAACAAAGACGTTGATGGCGTGAACCGTAAGGCCGGTAGCCTGCTCAATTGTGTATTTCAGCTTTTCGGAAATGTTTTCGACTATTGCAGAAATATTGACGCCGTAGACTACCTTGATATGGACATCGATAACCAGTTTTCCGTTGCGCTCGGTTACTTTGACACCTTTTTCGGGGAAGTCTTTTTTAAACAAGTTGGCGCGAATGCCTTCGATCGGACCGCGAGTTGACATACTTTTGACGCCGTAGCTGTCGCTTGCGATGTTGCCGACGAGATTCGCAAAATACTCAGTTGTTAGAATAACGGCTCCAAGAGGAGTCTTTATCTTTATCATCTTATGTTTCCCTTTCCGCTACTTTTGCCTGGGGTGAAATTTCGTTAAATCATTTGAAGATTCAAAGAAATGGGCATGATATATATTATCCTTTCGGCGTAAAAATGTCAAATTGTTTACAAAGTGATTTTGGCGAAATTTCGGCGCAGGATCGATGTTTTTTTGTCCTTTTGGACTAAGTTTTCGTTCCGATCGCGAAACAATCGTGATTTCGAGCGTTTGCTGTTGACAATAAAATAATGGTTTGATATTATATTAAGGCTGTGATTTGTACTATTGAAATCAGATCTATGATTTCGCCTCGAACAGAATAGCCGATCGTGTAGCTCAGCCGGCAGAGCAATTGCCTTTTAAGCAATGGGTCCCGCGTTCGAAT
>CAZGYK010000019.1:0-10302 GCA_964530485.1 uncultured Oscillospiraceae bacterium | reverse complement strand
TTCGCTGGCGGTTTCGCCGTGACGATTGTTCTGTAATCTGAAAACGAAGCAGTCTGCTAGATTTATAGTAGACTGTTTTGTTTTGTTTGCTCTCGGACTTTTTTTAGAAATTATGAGCACGGCTTGACATTTTCAATAAAAATGGTAAAATGTTTATAACACACACTCAACGTTATTACTTAAATTTCATAAGGAGAACTATTTATGAATGAAGACTGCGGTTTTAGTCTACCTGAAAGTTTCAAGATTGGGTTTGTTTCTGGAATTTTCGATGCAATTAGCCATGATATTCCAGAGTTAATACAAGAAAACAACCTGCCTACCACCAATGGGGCAGGGCAATTTCGCTACAACTATATTAACAAAAACCTTAAAACTAATCTTCAAGATCATTTTCAAATAACCGTACAAAAACGAGGTCCTTGGAAATTTCCTATTTTTTTCGATATCAATACCGGTCTCACGTTCTCGGTAACTAGCGAAAATAATTTACATCGTTTAAGAAAAAACAAACATGGTAAAATGCATTATCTGGAAGCCTTATCTTGTCACAATCCCGAAAGAAAAGAGATTGAGGGACAAGTCTGCATGGAAGAAATAAAAACTAAAAAAAATTATAGTGAATTGGAAAAGTTGAGAGAGGTTTTATTAATTGACTTTGCAGGTAACATTAAAGATCATGTACTAATACTGTTTGACTACAATGGTTTTATTGTAACATCAGTCCGAGCGGTTGTACTAAATCCAGACTTAGGTGTTATTTATTCGGAGAATTGGAGTAGTTATCTTGGATCTTCGTTTGAGGTAAATACATTGCTATTAAATTATACCGATTCCTTCGAAGAAGAAGTCACTCTGGTTAAGGTTAAAAACAACGACGATTCTTTAGTGGATTTGAGTTCGAAAAGGAAAAAGAATACTAGCAATTAATGTTGTAAGGGGTGGTTAGGTTGAGCAAGTTTAACAAGGAGCGTTTGATTGAGGCTCGCATATATAAAAGAATGACAATGGAAGAACTCGCGCAAAAAACGAACTTGACTAAGCAAACGATATCGCTTTATGAAAATAGTAAAGCGGTGCCTGAATTTGATAACCTGTTGTCAATATCAAAAACCTTGGAATTCCCTTTAGACTTTTTTGTAGAGAATGAGGTCGTAGAAACAAAGGTAGGGAATACTTTTTTCCGAGCTCTATACTCCAGCTCGAAAAAGGATTTGGAGGCTCAAAAAATTAAAGCGAAGTATGTTGTGCAACTATACAGCTGCCTAGAAAACTATGTTGAATTTCAAAAGACAAATACTCCTCTTGTTATGCCCAATGATATAGAACAGGCTGCCTTATCGGTCAGAGATTTTTGGGGATTGGGACAAGAGCCTATTTTGGATATGGTCTTACTACTAGAAAAAAGCGGGATTATTGTTTCAGAGTTTTCTACAAACGAAGAAAAAATTGATGCATTTAGTCAATATGTTGAAATCTCTGATCAAGGGTATTATTGTGTAATTCTTGGCACCGATAAAAATTCTGCTGTTAGAAGACAATTTGACTGCGCACATGAATTAGGTCACATATTATTACATGAAAGGTATGATGATTCAAAAGATGTTGATCGAGCTCTTTTTAGAAAGAGAGAAGCCGAAGCGAATGAGTTTGCGGCAGCTTTATTAATGCCTAGAGATGCATTTATAGCAGATGTTTCAAAATGTCCTAATAAGTTGAATTATTACGTTGAGCTAAAAAAGAAATGGAAAGTATCTGTTTCGGCTATGATTATGCGGGCTAATAGCTTAGGTATTATAAACTCAAATCAATATCAATATTTAATGAGACAGATTTCAATTAATGGGTGGCGCACTAGAGAACCACTGGATGATTTATTGATAGTTAATCGTCCGAGAGCGTTAAGGCAAGCAATTAGTTTGCTACTGCTCAACGGAATTCTAACCGGAAGACAGATTTTTAATGCGTTTTCGGATTGTGGATATACATATCCCAAAGAAGTGGTGGATGAAATTCTTGGGTTAGAACCAGATATTCTGACTTTAGATAATAAGGATATCATCATGGTTCCGATTGCTCAATTAAAATGACGGTATTTGTTATGAGGTTAGGTGTCAATTCTTGCCTTAATAAAAAACACAAACATCCCATCATCGTATATTCCTGCCTAATTATCATTTAATCCAAATTTGATACTGCACAGTTTTTTCTTGTAAAGGCTTTCATATTCTAAAACATCGCCTTTATCATGTTTTATTGGAAAAACATCAAGAATTGAATACTGAAAATGGCGGCAGTGGTTTTCATCTGCTGCCATTAATTTTTGCAACTGAGTATTTCCGCCATGTTTTGTCAAAGCATACTGGCTCCACCTCGCCCATAAGACAGCCAACAAAATTGATCAAGTTAAGGTTGTCGGAATCGATGGTTCTTCGGAAAGCTGCGAACTGATACGCGCCGGCGAACAGCTTGGAACAGCTGCCCAGTTCCCGAAGACAATGGCAAAGCAAACTGCGGAACTGCTTTATAAATACATCGACGGTGGAAAGACTGTCGCCGCCATTGGCGGAGAGCAGCATGTTAAGATCGAGACGCTTTATGTCGACATCAAAAACGTCGATAACTTCGGCGAAGAATAAGGCGAATTAATTCTATACGGTTTACGGCGTCACCGGAATTTCCGGTGACGCCGCTCTTTATTTTATTGATACAATGGTCTCAGCTATCGCTTAAATTGACCGGCGTTTTAGATCAGGTAGAGTTGGGCGTAAACAAAAGACAATGGTATACTAGAACGCAGACGGTCTATGCTGTTAAGCTTCAAAAATGAGTAGACTTGGGTTTTTAGGCGGAGGGATGCTTCATGATGGATTATGATCGGATTATGACGTCGTTTTTGGCATATGCGAAAAGAACAGACAGTCTTAGAGCTGCTGTTGTGATCGGTTCTCGCGCGAGGAGTGACCGTCCGGCAGACCGGTATTCCGACCTGGATATGATTTTGGTTTTTGATGATGCGAGGCCGTTTATCCAATTTGATGCGTGGCTTGAGGAAATTGGGCCGTACAGCATTGCTTTTGTTGAAAGGACTGTTGATGGGGCGGTAGAACGAAGGGTTATGTTTGACGAGGCGATCGAAGTTGACTTTGTCCTTCGCTCAAAGTCGGAGATTGAAAATCCGGCAATCGCGTCAAGCGGTTTGGTTCTTGAACTACTGGGGCGCGGATACAAGGTAATTGTCGATAAGGGTGGCTATCAGGAATGGCTTGATAGGATACTGTCCCAAGGGAAAAAACAGAGTGTAAGCCCTCCTGATATGGCATCGTACCTCAATACGGTTCATAATTTTTGGTATCACGTTGTCTGGACAGCGAAAAAGTTGCGGCGGGGAGAGATTTGGTCTGCAAAGCAATGCCTTGACTGTTACATGAAGCGGCTTCTCCTTCAAATGATCGAATGGCACGCGATAGCAGTAAACGGATGGGATTATGATACCTGGCATGAAGGACGTTTCCTGGATAGCTGGGCGGAAGACATTGTAAAAGAAAAGATTACAGAGACGTTTGGAACATATCATAAAAGAGACTTGGAGCGCGCGCTCCAAGCCTCGGCAGATCTTTATAGTACGATCTCAACTGAGGTCGCTGAGAAATTGGGATATTCTTATCCGCATACAGCGAAGGAAAATGCTTTGCGCTGGTCTTTGGTTATCATCGGCGAGTCGGAGTAAAAAAATGTAACCTAAAAGGCACCCGGAAGCCCCGGGTGCCTTTTAATAGGTGTTTTTATAGCAGATTATTTTCGAGCCAAACAGCAATACCGTCGTCATCGGTAGAAGCTGTTACAACATCGGCGGCGGCTTTGCATTCGTCAATTGCGTTTCCCATGGCGACACCGACGCCGCTTTTTTTGATCATTTCAATGTCGTGAGCATCGTCGCCAAAGACGACAATTTCGGAGGGCTCAATTCCGAGAAGTTCTGCTGCCCTTTTTAGCCCGCTCCACTTGAGCGCGTCATGATGTCCGACAAAGCTCGCGTCGGTGCCGACGTAGGGGAATATTGTAAGATTCGGATAACGATCCTTAAGAGCGTTCTTGTCCTCTTGGTTTTTTAGGTATATGACAAGCTTATACATATCGGTTTCGAAAGGTTTGGTAAAATCGAATTGTTCTGCGTGGGTGTAATCGCCTTTTCCGCCGTGTTCGATTGCGCGGCTGACGAGATAGCGGCCGTCACAGGTTTCGGCAGTAACGCGGTAAAATGACGGAAGCTTGAGTGCGAACGCAATAACCTCATCCGCCAGTTCCTTTTGAAGAGTAAGGCTGAGGAGCGTTTTATCTCCATCGCGAATTTCAGCACCGCCGTTGACAACTAGAATATCCGCTTTGACAAGTTCCTTTGCTCGAACGGAAGAATGATAGGAACGCGCAGTGACGAGCGCAATTTTGATTCCCTTCTCTTTGCAGCGCAAAAGAGCATCGACTGTCCTTTTTGAAATAGATTTGTCGCTTTGAAGCAGGGTTCCGTCGAGATCCATGGCGATCAGTCGTATATTCACAAAAAACCTCCGAAACAATCAATTTCAACCAGTATAGCATTGAATATCTGTTTACGGCAACCGGAAGGAGAAGACATTTTTTGTTATTAGAGGTATACTAAAAGATATAAAGGATAGAGATGCACAAGCGGCATCATGGATCAGCCAAAATGATTTGTTTCGCTGAAAATTGAGTAGGGAGAAGAGACTGTAATGAATTTTATGGAACTAATAAAAACGCGGTATTCCTGTCGGAAATTTGATAAAAGACCGGTTGAACAAGAGAAAATTGATATGATTCTCGAAGCGGCGCGATTTGCGCCTACGGCGGCAAATCGTCAGCCCCAACGAATCATGGTAATCAAAAAAGACAAAATAGAGCTGCTGAAAAATTGCACACCGTATCATTTTGATGCGCCGGTTACATTCTTAGTTTGCTATGACCGTACGGCCTCTTGGAAGAGGAAATACGACGGGAGAGACAGCGGAGAAGTCGACGCAAGTATTGTCGGAACCCAGATGATGCTGGCTGCTTCGGAAGCCGGAATCGGGAGTACCTGGGTCATGTCATTTGACCCGAAGGCGATACGGGAAGCTTTTCATCTTCCGGAAGAATATGAGCCGGTAGCGTTGTTTCCGATGGGTTATCCTGCCAAGGATGCAGAACCGGGATCGAATCACGCGAAACGGTTCCCGATTGAAACAATGGTGTTTGGCGAATCGTAGAATATGGAATGCCATCGAAAAAGTTAGCCAAGTTTAATGTCTGCTTTCTTGGTTACTCAGAGTTACTGTTATAACATAAAAGAACCCCTCATGTGAGGGGTTCTTTTTAGCATACGGGTTGATTCCCTCGGCCTTCGTTGGGAAAAGTGGGGAGAACGTCGATGGATGCATATGGAAATAGGACTTGTGCTCAATAAACCAGTTACGCTATAATGAATGAGATTAAGATGTGGAGGGATATATGTTTTCACAAATACGTGCGAAAGCCATCCGGATGGCAATAACCCGGTTTATCATTTTTACGTTGATTGCGGCAGCGCTTATGCTTTTGGGAGGACGCTGGGCGGTCGACCTTCTCGTCGGACCGATAAATTCAGCTGATACGCCGCTTGAAGAACTTTCGGGCAAGCTAGTTTCGGTAGATCTTTACTATGTACACGACTGGTATGCCTATACAGAACGGTTGGAAAGCGGACAAGCCAGCGGGACAGGAAAACTAGTCGATACCGACTACTTGGTTGAACGTCTGGGCGTTGTAGAGCTGTTTGGGCTTAGAATCAAGGAATCCCACATGGATGCCTTTTCAGAGAAATATAATACATTCGCTGATCAATTTGATGATCCTACAGTAACGATGGATGACCTAAAGGTTCCCTGTCCGGTTGTTGTTGGGACGTTGGTTCCGATGGACGCGGAGAATAAACAGTTTTTTTCTGAGTACTTAGAAGGCTCCGGGGCGGAAAATTTTGGGCGTTATTACCGGCTCGAAATGAATATGGCTCACGGGACGCCTTTTGGCTTGGTCTATGTTTTGGGCGGACTCGCTGCCTTCTTTTTCCTCGTTGGTCTGATTACGCTGCTTCGTGCAATTGTCGGGAAATCGGCAGCCCATGTGATGGCGTATTGCGATACCCACGGGGGAACCGATGCTGAGCGTGCGCTGGAAGATTGGTACGAGAAATCACAGCTCATTGGAAAGCTGAGGGTTGGACCGGGTTTTTTAATGACGGAGAACCGGATGAAATTCCGCCTTTTTCCGGAGGAAGAAATCGTCTGGGTCTATCAAAAAACGACGCGGTATAACGGCGTGCCCTCCTACGAGTTGATGATAGGGGATACGAACGGGAAGCTCTGGCCTGTTGGGATGCGGGAGAAGGATATCAAGCGCGTCATTGACTTCCTGGCGGTTGAAATGCCGGATGTAGCACTTGGATATCACGCTGAACTTGCTGTGGCTTTCCGGAATAACCCGATGTCGGTTAAGGATGCGAAAAAGGAAATGGAATCGGAAAAGCCGGAACCGGGCAAATATCAGTTTGATGAAATTGAGCGAAAAGAAGCCGACCGGCAGAATGAGACTGATGCGATTCCGGAAAATGTCGGTGAGAGTTTACCGACTCCTTCTTCGCAAAGCGTCGAAGGTGATTCTTGGAAAGAACTTGATCAATAGGGAATATGTCTTTGGACCTATTGTGAAGCATTCATTGCGGATGAACTTAACAAAAAATGCCGACTTATTAAGCCGGCATTTTCTTTATGGTTTATTATTTACTTATATCCGTCCGGGTTGTTTGTTTGCCAGTTCCAGCTGTCTCGGCACATGTCGTCGAGCGTAAGCGTTGCCGACCAGCCTAGTTCCTTTTTTGCGAGCGACACATCTGCGTAGCAGGCGGCGATATCCCCAGGGCGGCGCGGCATAATTTTGTAGGGAATTGGTTTCCCGCTTGCCTTTTCATAAGCGGCTACGATCTCAAGAACGGTATATCCTTGGCCGGTTCCGAGATTATAGGTTACAAGCCCACAGTTGGTTTCGAGCTTTTTGAGGGCACAGAGATGTCCCGCGGCAAGATCTTCAACATGGACGTAATCCCGAACTCCGGTGCCGTCCCGCGTCGGGTAATCATTGCCATAGACGGGGAGTTCGTGTAGCTTTCCGACGGCGACCTTGGCGATATAGGGAACAAGATTGTTGGGAATTCCGGACGGATCTTCGCCGATTAAGCTGGAAGCATGGGCGCCGACTGGGTTAAAATAACGAAGAAGCGCAATATTAAAACTGCTATCTGCGAAGGAAAGATCGCGGAGCATATCCTCGATCATCAATTTGGTTCGCCCGTAAGGATTGGTGACATGGAGCGGCATATCCTCGGTGATGGGAACGTGTTCGGGATCTCCGTAGACGGTTGCGCTGGAGCTGAACACAAAGTTTCTTACGCCGTGATCCCGCATTATTTCAAGGAGATTGAGGGTGCTGATCAGATTGTTGTGAAAGTATTCAAGTGGTTTTGAAACGGATTCGCCAACAGATTTGAAACCGGCGAAGTGGATGACCGAATCGATCGGATATTTTTGGAAAATAGCCTCGGTAGCCGTACGGTCACAGAGGTTTACCCGTTCTACGGGGATTTCTGTTTTGCTCAATAGATTGAGGCGTTCGACAACTTTTGGACTCGCGTTAGAGAAATCGTCGGCAATGACGACGTCGCGATTTGCTTCGATAAGTTTCAAAACGGTATGGGAGCCGATATAACCGGCGCCTCCGCTTACCAGAACAGCCATGGCTTCTCCTTCTCTCTAGGTTATTTCGAGATTTAAGTCTACCAAAAAAGCGCTCGGTTTTCAACCTAAGATGTCCGGAGAAAAAACCGGTGTTTTATCTAGACAAAATTTGGCCATGAATCAGGCGCGTTTCGTATGGAATGACAATTGTGCGATTTTGGGTTTCTATGTTAGAATAAAACAAAAGGATTCGGTATGATCCTGCCAATAGGGGGCGGGAGTTTCTACGCGACGGCCGTAAACCGTCTTGCACTACCGCGTTCCATACAAAAAGCCGAACGGCGCGGGTTACCGTAGCCTGTGGTTTTCTGTTTTGTATCGGAGTCGCGCAAGGACTGTACCTTTGCGCGCTTATTTCTTTTTTAGAGCGAAAATATCTGGAGGAAATATGAAAGTAGCAATTCTCATGGGAAGCGACAGCGACCTTCCGGTTGTAAAACCGGCTGCCGACCTTCTAAAAGAATTTGGTGTTCCGATTGAAGTTCGCGTGATGTCCGCTCACCGTACGCCGGTAGAAGCCGCTGAGTTTTCTAAGAATGCGCGTGAATCCGGGTTCGCTGCGATTATTGCTGCCGCCGGAAAAGCGGCGCACCTCGCCGGAGCGATTGCGGCGAACACAACGCTTCCGGTCATTGGGATTCCGGTAAAATCCTCAACATTTGATGGTATGGACGCTCTTCTTGCGACGGTTCAGATGCCTGCGGGGATTCCGGTTGCGACGGTTGCGGTAGACGGGGCGGTAAACGCCGCGCTTCTTGCGATCGAGATGATTGCGATAACGGATCCCATCCTTGCCGGGAAACTCGCGGAGTATCGGAAGAGGGCGGCGGATAAGGTTCGGGCGAAAGATATGGAAATCAAGGGCCAGTTTTAGCTTTAACAATAGGAGCGCTACGCAAGTGAATAGCGAAACAGAGTGAAATTCACTCGACGGAAAGGAACCGGAATGCTGGACAAGTTGCATGAAGAATGCGGGATCTTTGGAATTTACTCGAAGCACGAGGAAGATGTAGCGACCGACGTATACTATGGACTTTTTGCGCTTCAACATCGGGGACAAGAGAGCTGCGGAATTGCAGTCAACAGCGACGGAATTATTCAGTGCCATAAAGATGCGGGCCTCGTGATCGACGTGTTTACCCCGGATGCGATGAAGGAGTTTGAACCGGGTAGGATTGCGATCGGACATGTTCGCTACGGGGATTCCCATAACTTTCCGAAACTGGAGGCCCAACCGATCACCGTCAACCACATCAAAGGCTGTACAGCGCTCGCCAACAACGGCGCGCTGACAAACGCAGCGGAATTGCGCGAAGAACTGGAACTGTCCGGTTCCATTTTTCACACCTTCTCTGACGCCGAAATCATTGCTCAGATCATTACCCGCGAACGTCTGACGGCCGGATCGATTGAAAAAGCGATCGGGCGGGCGATGGACAAACTCCGCGGCTCCTATTCTATGATTATCATGTCGGCAACCAAGATGATTGCCGCCCGTGACCCGCTCGGATTCCATCCGATCTGCATTGGTCAGCTGGGCGACAGTTTTATTTTTGCCTCCGAGACGGTTGCTCTCGACAGCGTTGGTGCGACATTCCTGAGAGATGTTGAGCCCGGAGAAATCGTAACCGTAACGAAGGACGGAGAACTTAAGAGCGATACAGGTCATGTAACATGCGGAAAAACATCGCTTTGTTCCTTTGAATATATCTATTTTGCGCGGCCAGATTCGGTCGTTGACGGTTGCAGCGTTCATCTGGCCCGCCAGCGGGCCGGAGCGTTTCTTGCAAAGCAGCACCCGGTAGACGCTGATATCGTGATCGGGGTTCCCGATTCCGGTTTGGACGCGGCGATTGGATATGCGATGGAGTCCGGGATTCCTTACGGAATCGGTTTGATCAAAAACAAGTATATCGGAAGAACCTTTATTCAGCCGGCGCAGGATGAGCGCGAGACGCTTGTTCGAATCAAGCTGAATGCGGTTGCTTCAACCGTTAAGGGAAAACGCGTGATTATGGTCGACGACTCGATCGTCCGCGGAACAACCAGCGCAAGAATTGTCAAGGTTCTTCGCGAAGCCGGGGCAAAAGAAGTTCATTTCCGCTCTTCGGCACCGCCTTTCCGATTCCCTTGCTATTACGGGACCGATATCGATTCTGCTGAAAAGCTGATTGCGAATCGCTTTTCCAATGAAGAGATTGCGAAGCAGATTGACGTCGATTCTTTGGGGTATCTCGACTGCTTTACAGGGAACTATCCGACAGACACAAAGAAAAATACGAAGAAACCGATCTATATGGTTCGTTTGAGCGAAAAGACCAGATAATCGAGGAGGGTAAAGATGGGAAGCCAGAGTGAGAGCTACAAAGCTGCGGGCGTAGATATTACCGCCGGGTACAAAGCGGTTGAATTGATGAAGGGTCACATCGCGAGAACAATGACAAGCGGTGTTCTTAGCGGAATTGGCGGCTTTGGCGGA
>CAZGYK010000018.1:0-16650 GCA_964530485.1 uncultured Oscillospiraceae bacterium | reverse complement strand
TCATTCGCCTGATACGCGCGGAGATTGACAATCTGTGACTTCCGTGTTACGATATGGAAACAATTTGCACTGCAACTGCATTCTTCCAACCAAAGAATACATACTACAGTACAAACTGAGCAGGCGATGAACCATAACGGTTCGTGGGGCCGGGCCGCCGGGGGCGGCAACAGATGAACCAACATACATCTGTGGGACAGTAGTAGTCCTACAGGTGTATTTTTTTTGCAGATGCCGTAGCGTTAGATAAGGAGTAACTATGACATCATTGGACAACGTACCACAGGGGCTAACATCAAAGGAAGCCAAAAACCGGCTGGACCTCTACGGAAAAAAAGAGCTCACGAGCGAAAAGAACGAGACTTTCTTTATGAAAGTATTGCACATCGTTATTGAGCCGATGTTTCTGCTCTTACTGATTGCCGCAACAATCTACTTCGTTCTCGGCGAGCCAAGAGACGGCGCGATCATGCTGATATTTGTACTTGGTATTATCAGCATCGACGTCATTCAGGAATGGAAAACCGACAAAACACTCAACGCGTTAAAAGACCTATCTGCCCCCCATATCACCGTT
Organism: uncultured Oscillospiraceae bacterium; assembly: GCA_964530485.1. Taxonomy (GTDB): domain Bacteria; phylum Bacillota; class Clostridia; order Oscillospirales; family Ruminococcaceae; genus WRIP01. The sequence goes on along the minus strand of CAZGYK010000018.1, from coordinate 16,073 downwards.
ATTCGAGATAACGCTGAAATTGAGATTGCGAGCAGCGATCTTGTTCCCGGCGACTTGATGTTGATCAAAGAAGGGATCAAAGTCCCGGCCGACGGTTTTGTCGTAAAGGAAAGCGATCTAGCCGTTGATGAATCCTCGCTGACCGGCGAAGCGGAAAGCGTATGGAAAAGCAGTGAACCTGATGAAAGCGGCGACTACTGGAAAAAGAACTATTGTTACGCCGGTACGCTCGTAACGCAGGGTTCCGGAATGATCAGCGTTGAAAAAACCGGAGCAGAGACTGAATACGGCAGAATCGGAAAAAATATCGCTGAAGCGCCCGACGAAAAGACCCCTCTTCAAAAACAGACCAATTTGCTTGTCCGGTATGCGGCAATGATAGCCGGCGTACTATTCGTTCTTGTCTGTATCGTAACCTATTTGGACAACGCCGCTCTTGTTCCAAAAGACCGCGTCATCCAAAGTATCCTTTCGGGTGTTACCCTCGCAATGGCGATGATCCCGGAAGAATTTCCCGTAATTTTAACGGTATTTCTCTCGATGGGTGCTTGGCGCCTCGCTAAGAAGCAATCGCTTGTTCGAAAACTGCCTGCGGTTGAAACTCTTGGCGCGGTTACGGTCCTTTGCGTCGACAAAACCGGTACCATCACCATGAACCGAATGACTGTAAAGGACTCCTGGTCAACAGGTTCCGACCAAGAACTTGTTGAGACGATGGGGCTTGCCTGCGAAGTAGAGACCTACGATCCGATGGAGAAAGCGATGCTCCAGTTTTGCCAGGATCACGGCTTCTCGACCGAACATCTCTTCGGCGGTGAAATGATCACGGAGTATGCCTTCACCAACGAACTCAAAATGATGGGTCACGTCTGGGAACATGACGGCGAGATTATCATCGCGGCTAAGGGGTCCCCCGAAAGCATCTTGGATCTTTGCGGATTGAGCGATACTGAACGAAATATCGCAGACCAAAAAATCGATGAATTCTCAAGAGCCGGTCTTCGCGTAATTGCTGTCGGAATTATGAAACCGGCGACGAAAGAAGATATTCCCGAAACAATTTGCGACTGTAAACTGACCCTCTCCGGGCTGATTGGCCTCGCGGATCCTCCAAGAGATGGCGTCAAACAGAATATCGAAGAATGCACAAAAGCCGGAATCCGGGTTATCATGATAACCGGAGACAACGGAATTACCGCTTCTTCGATCGCGAATCAGGTTGGAATCCCCAACAGCAACCGGATCATAACCGGAGACATGATCGACGAAATGTCGGAGGATGAACTGCGCGAGCAGGTTAAGACTGCGTCCATTTTTTCTCGCGTTATCCCGGAGCATAAAATGCGGGTTGTCAAAGCGCTTCAAAGCAACGGAGAAATTGTCGCGATGACCGGGGACGGCGTCAACGATGCCCCGGCGCTCAAACACGCCGATATCGGGATCGCTATGGGGAAACGCGGCAGCGAGGTTTCCCGCGAAGCGGCAGACCTAATCCTTCTAGACGACAACTTCGGAACGATAGTCGAGACGATACGCGACGGAAGGCGCATCTATGACAACATTAAAAAAGCGGTTGGATACGTTTTTACGATCCATATCCCGATCGCTTTTTCCTCCCTGCTCGCGCCGTTCCTCGGCGTTCCGGCCGCAAGCCTTCTTTTGCTCCCGCTACATGTCGTCTTGCTCGAAGTCATTATTGACCCAACCTGTTCGATCGTTTTGGAGCGCCAGCCTGCGGAGTCGGATATCATGGAGAGAAAACCGCACGGCAACGACGAAAAACTTTTGAGCGGCAGGCGTTTGCTCAAGAGCGTAACCCAAGGTCTCGCAATGTTTATCGCGTCGTTCGGAACCTACTACTATATGCTTCAGACAACAGCCAACGCTGAACTTGCCCGCACCATGGGTATCGCTATTATCATGCTTGGCAACCTCTTCCTCGTTCAGGTCAATAGCTCAGACCACGACTTTGCCATTCGTACCATCCGCCTATTAAAGAAAGACCGCGTCATGTGGGCAATCAATATCATCACGATTGTTGGAATGCTTCTTTTGATCTATACCCCGGTCGGACAATTTCTTAAACTTGCCCCGCTTAGCGTTCCTCAGCTCCTTCTCGTCTTCTTGATCTCGGCGGTATCGGTTTTATGGTATGAACTGGTTAAGCTGGTTCGTTATTTGAAGCATAAAAAGAAATAAGTCCTCAATAAAAAACAAAAGACCGGATATTTATCCGGTCTTTTTCTATGTTCATTCTGATCCTCTTCGGTCATTCCCTTCCCTCAAGATCCCAGAATTTTTATTGTTTTGGAGGAACACTTTATTCTCTCGGGATAAGAAACATAACCTCAATTCTGATAAACCCCGTCTATGGCTCTCATGAACCCCTTCGGCAATCATCCTAGTCCTTATTCGGGTTTTCGAGACTTTCTTCTCGCCATACATAACATTGCTCTATCCTCGGCCGCGGATCAAATCCTTCCTCAACACCCATCGTCATTTGAATATGACAGGGAAAGTCATCACATTCGCCACAATGATTGAGTTTTTTATCTTCACAGCAGCTTTTGATCTGGCATGGCGCTCCCCAGAAAGGCATCTCCATCAGGGTACAGCCTTTACAGTTTGCCTCGTCCCTGCCTTCACATTCATTGCAAAGAATTCCACACCTCGACTCTTTATTCGCTTCATAAAACGCTTTAAGGCGCGCTTTCTCCTCCGGCGGTAAAAGCTTTTTCGGAATCCCGTGAATTGCTCCCGCAAGCCCTAAAAGCCGATTGTAACAAGCCGACGGGTCGATCTTCTGGATCATCAGCCATGCCTCTTCGCTTCCAACCTCTTTTAACTTCTGGAATGTTTCAATCCCGACGCGTTTAAGAAGCGCTTCCGTATCGCTTCCGATATTGGGAAGATTGATCAGCTCTCCCATCTTTTATCCCCACAGTTCACTTTCAATTCTCATAAGCCGGTTGTATTTCGCGTTTCTTTCAGCCCTAAACGGAGAACCTAGCTTCATCGACCGGGATCCTACCGCTACCGCCATATCCGCCGCAAAATCGTCGTTTGTCTCGCCCGAGCGGAGTGATGTTGTGATCTCGTAACCGTGTTCTTTTGCGTAAAGAACCGCATCAAAGGATTCGCTTATCGTTCCGATCTGATTGATCTTTAAGAGCAAGGTGTTTGCGGCGTTGGTTTCAACGCCGATCTTTACACGCTCAATATTGGTAACAAAGAGATCGTCACCTACTACCATCAGCTCCGGCACCGATGCCTTAAGCTTTGCAAAATATCCGAAACTGTCCTGTTCAAATCCGTCCTCAATATAGATCATCGGATAGTCGCGGCAAAGTTCAACGTAGTATTGAAGGAGAGTATCGGGATCGTAGCGTTTTCCCATCAAAAGGTAGGTTCCGCTCTCGGCATCATAGAGTTCATTTGCCGCAACATCCAGTCCCAGTTTTACCATTCCTTCACATCCGACAACGCGCGCCGACTCCAACATCAGCTCGAACGCCTCAGCGGAACTTCCGAGCGGCGGGGCATATGCGCCTCCATCTTCCGGATAGAATCCAAAGCGTTCGGTCAAGCGTTTTTCCATATAGATTCTCATCGCGCAGAGCGCCTCAACCTGATCACTAAAAGACGGGAATCCTTCGAGTATCATCAAGTAATCCTCAAATTCCAGCCCGGACGGAGAAAACGCTCCGCCGGAAATTACCGTAGACGCGATATCCGGAAGCCTCTTGGCATTAAAACCGCCGAGATAGCGATAAAGCGGCATCTTCGACGCTATCGCCCCGGCTCTCGCAACAGCCTGAGAAACGGCAAGAATCGCGTTTCCACCCAGGCGTTCTTTGTTCGGCGTTCCGTCTAAGTCACAGAGAATCCGGTCGATTCTGCGCTGATCTGTAACAAGGTTTCCGGAAAGTGCATTGTGTATTTCTCCTGACACACCTTCCGCAGCCTTTCTTGCGCCTTTTCCGCCAAAACGCATTCCCCCATCGTAAAGTTCATGCGCCTCGTATTTCCCGCGGGATGTTCCGCTCGGAACTGATGCTGTAACACAGATTCCGTCCGACGTAACAACTTCCGCCTCGACAGTAGGTTTCCCTCTCGCGTTGAGTATTTCTCTGCCCGTAATGCTTTTAATGATCGAATCCATTGGTATTCCTCCTTCGTTTTCGGCTGAACGCCTTTCAGCTCGACACACTTTACCTTTTTGTCATTATACACGTTTCCAAGAAAAAAGTGTATGATGATTGCTTGCTTTGATATCTTTCGCGCAAAATAAGAAAACTTCTGCCTTTAGCAGAAGCCCGTTCTAGAATTGTCCCTATCGCACAATTCTGGTATATTATTGAAAGAGATACCAGCCGAAAACGCTTGGCAAAAACTCGCCCAGTTATAAGGAATGCTAGAGAAAATGAAATTATCAAATACATCCATTTCTGCATTGCTTGAAAAAACAAGCAATGTCTTCTCGCTTTGTGAAATTCTATGTATTGAAACATTTCGTTACAGCGAGAGTTATACACTTCTTAATAAACTTGGTTTAACCGATCATACACTTCACAATGACGGCTTTATTGTTGAGGCCGGAATCTACCTGCTGATATTTTATAATGATTTTCTGCCCTACGATAAACAACAGCGTATTATCGCCCATGAGCTCGGTCATTATCTTATGGAACATCCAAAGGCGATGAAACAGCTCAACCCGAAAATAACGGAACAGGAAGCCGCGCTTTTTGCGGAAACGCTACTCTCTAAATCAAACGAATAACTTAATGATCCCCTTTTGATTTCAAGAACTCGATATATTGGATGACATCATCCATCTGCTCTTTTGTCAGTTCTTTTTCGATCTGAACGCCGCCATAACCAAGAATCCGAACAAGGTGTTGTCCTTCCCCTACCTCGGAAACCGGCTCTTTTTCCTCTTCGGTTGCCCCAAGAATAAACCCGATGCTCACGCCAAAAATTCCGGAAAGCCTGATCAAGCTCTTATTGTCGATATTATGGACGCTGCGCTCCCAGTTCGACAAAGTACACTGAGAGATGTTCAGCATCTCGGCGAGTTCCGATTGTTTGATATCCTTTGATAATCTAAGCTGACGTAGACGATTTGCCATAGCGAATCCCTCCAACCATAGAATACCCTTTGATATCACATAAGTAAATTATATATTCGTTTTCATCATACATTGACATGTAGTATTAATTTTGTTAGATTTATATTAGTAATTCTAATTTTAATGTGCTATTCTATGTGTTCAAAAGAGTGCGCGTTTTATACTCGTTGGGTGGGCTATGGATTATAAAAAAATGTATTATACGCTGTTCCAAGGAATGACAGACGCGATTGAACGTCTTAAGAAAGCGCAACAGGACGCAGAATGGCTCTATATGGATTCCAACGCTGCCGACATCACTGTTTTGCCCAAAAATAGCCGATGCGATCTTGTGCCGGGTGAGGACTACGAATCAAATATAGAAAAATAGCGGTGCCGGAGAATCATCTCCGGCACCGTTTTTGACCGCTTTCCAGCGGCATCCAAATTTCAATAAAACCTAAAACATTTTGATAAACATCGTAAGCTTTGCTCTTTGCAGTTACTTATATAAAATCAGCGCGATCATTTCAAGAGGAACATCTCCGTTGTTCCTGACCGCATGCCCTTCTCCGTCCTTGGTCAAAGCCGTATCACCGGCATTCAGGATAACTTCTTCTCCGTTATCTGAAAACGCAACCGAACCGCTTACGATGAAGAACGACTCCATCTCCCCTTCATGGACATGCCGTCCGATTGAACAACCGGGGTTTACTGTAATCTTCGCAAAAAGCCTTCCCTTAGAATAAAGCTCTTCCGGCGTCAGAAGTTCCTCAATTGTAATTACGCCGTCTCCGCCCCGCATATTTTCGTTCCGCTTGGTTTCATACGTTCCTTTTCTCTTAATCATAATCTGCTCCTTCTATATTCTTGCTACGCCGCTTTTGCGCGCAGCGTCTGAGACTGCTTTTGCGACCGCATCTTTGATTCGCTTGTCAAATGCCTCCGGAAGAATATTTTCCGGATTCAGCTCGCTATCCGAAACAAGAGAAGCGAGCGCATTCGCAGCCGCAATCTTCATTTCGTCGTTGATATCGCTTGCCCGAACATCAAACGCTCCGCGGAAAATTCCGGGGAATGCAAGAACATTGTTGATCTGGTTCGGGAAATCGCTGCGTCCGGTCCCAATCACAGCCGCGCCGCCCTTCTTCGCCTCATCGGGCATAATCTCTGGCGTTGGGTTCGCCATCGCAAAAACAATAGGATCCCTCGCCATTGTCCGAACCATAGTTGCCGTTACAAGATTTGGCGCGGAAACGCCAAGGTAAACATCCGCTCCTTCGAGCGCATCGGCAAGAGATCCGATCAGCTGGCCGCGATTGGTGATCTTCGCCATCGCTTCAGTCACCTCGTTGTTCTTTTTGCGGCCTTCGTAAACGGTTCCGCCTGAATCAGTCATAATAATGTTTTTAAGTCCCTCGGCCATCAGGAGCTTAATGATGGCTACTCCGGCCGCTCCGGATCCGCTGATAACTAGTTTGATATCTTCGATAGGTTTTTTGACGATCTTAAGAGCATTCTTAAGAGCGGCCAAAACCACAACCGCTGTTCCATGTTGATCGTCATGGAAAATCGGTATATCGCAAAGGCTCTTTAAGCGCTTTTCTATCTCAAAACAGCGCGGAGCCGCAATATCTTCAAGATTTACCCCGCCAAAACTTTTGGAAACGAGATAGATGGTATTCACGATATCGTCGGTATCCTGACTCGCTAAAACCAACGGAAATGCATCGACATCGCCAAACGTCTTAAAGAGAAGACATTTCCCCTCCATAACCGGCATAGCCGCTTCAGGGCCAATATTTCCGAGTCCCAAGACCGCCGATCCATCGCTGACGACAAGGCACATATTGTGTCTTCTTGTATAGGTATAACTTAGATCTGGATCTTCTGCGATACGAAGGCAGGGCTCCGCAACGCCCGGCGTATAGGCAACCGACAAGTCCTCGCGGGTATTGACCGGCGCGCGCGAGATCACTTCGATTTTCCCTTTGAGTTTTTTATGGAATTCGAGCGATTTTTCCTTAATATCCATGTTTCTACTCCTTAACGTTGGATCTTTCTTTTAGAGTATCACAGTTCTATCGAAGCGGCAACCGGAAGTTATATAATCTTTTTTCGTTACAGAATTTTCCGATTCGTTACCAATTTTGTGGTATAATAATTATAGGAACAGTAAGAAATTGCTCCACTCTCCTGTTCGCGATCTAAGAAAATCCATACTTAAGTCAAATGATCTGATATCAGCCCATTTATACTATCTCAAAATCCTGACTAACACCCTGTTTTCTTTGTATTTCCGTTAATCTATGACGCTCCGTTTTTATCAATCAATATACCTGCTCAATCATTATAGTAATTCGTCCCAAGCGATTTTAGCAGACCTTATTTTGTTTCTTTCCGATATACTGTTTCTCGTCTCAAATTCACATTTGCCGTAAGTAACATGTTTCATCATTCATCTATGTTTCGTTGTAACGATAATTGTCTCTAAAGAATAATTGCGATAAGGAGAGTCTGGCCATGAAAAAACGCATCATCACAATAAGCCGCGAATATGGAAGCGGCGGTCAGGAAATCGGACACATGGTCGCCAAAAAGCTCGGTATCAAATTTTACGACAAGGAATTGATTGCGCTCGTCGCAAGCGAAAGCGGATTTTCGTTAGAGTTTGTCGAAGAAACCGGGGAATACTCGACGCCTTCCAGCCTGCTGTTTGGGCTCTCCGCGATCGGAAATATCTACGGAAATTCCGGGTACCTTCCGGAAAACATGCCAGTTTCCGACCGGATCCATCTTGTTCAAAACAAGGTAATCAACAATATCGCCGATCATGAGGCCTGCGTTATCGTAGGGCGTTCCGCGGACTTTATTCTCCGGAATCGCCAGGACTGTCTCAACGTCTTCATCCACTCGGATGAAGAGCATAAGATCGAACGAATCATGGGACTTTACGGTTATACAGACAGCAAAAAAGCTTTGAAATTCATCAAGAAGAAAGACAAACTTCGTTCCAACCACTATAAACACTATACCAATCAGGTTTTCGGTGATGCCAGAAACTACGATCTCAGCCTCAACAGCGCAAGTTTCGGGTTCGAGCGGTGTTGCGATCTAATCGTAGAAGCCGCAAAATAGCTGAATCTAAGCTATCGAAAAGCAGCCTGCTTTTGCAGGCTGCTTTCTTATCTCATGATTCTGATTCGTCACGTTTAAGGAGAATCTTTTGATAAATACTCTTTCTCCGTTCACCCATAGAATAAAGAATATGACTTTCTGGAACCCGAACCGTCTCGAGATAGGAAGCGCCAAACAGTTCGCAGGTTCTTCTCGACGGGATATTGTCGGGGTCACAGGTAATAATTAACCGTCGCATCCCGTGACGCTTCGCAAGCATTTCAAGAAGCAAACATGCCTTTAGAGCATAATGGTTCCCGCGAAACTGTTCTTCAACCCGATAGCCAATATTGCCCGCGTAATATGTCGCTTCGTTGTCTCCGATCCTAAGATCACAGCGCCCGAGCACTTCGCAGGATTCAAGGCTACAGATATCAAAAAAATAGGTCGGGAGAAATCCGCTTTCTTCCTCTTCTTCTGCGGTTTCGCGAAGAAAAAGAAAAATCTCGGGATCGTATAGCCGGACCTTTTTGTCAAACGGGAACTTCTTTTTAGCCATCGCTCTCATCTTTCGCGGCGCGGTACTCAGTGATTCGCCGGATCAGGTCAACAGGGATCTCCTGACTGTTTTGAAACTGTATCGTACCTTTGGAGACCTTGTAGTCCCCTAGTTCTTCAAGAAATGCCGCTACCCCATCAGCGCCTGGAAAGATACTGACGTGGTTCCGAAACCCGGCAAAATGAATCAAATAGTGTTTCCCCCGATAGGAAGGCATTCCCCAGCCTATCATCTCCTTGGCGTCCGGAGCGGCTTTTCGAATGGTCTTTCGAATCAGTTCAAGGCGTTCCTTAACTGAGTCGCTAAACTCCGCGATATATTCGTCTACCGTTGTGATTTTCTTCGTTTCTTTGTCCATTTTGTCCACCGTCTTTCCGGAAAATCCGTCCTATTATACGATATTATACCCGCCATCAACCGAGAGCTGCTGGCCGGTTACATAGCTCGACGCATCGCTCGCAAGATAAATTGCCGCGCAGCCAAGCTCGCTCGGCGCGCCAAAGCGTTTCGACGTGTTGAGCATCAACCAGGTATCATGTTCGATAGAGCCTGGCTTGTGTTTGCGCTTAAAACGTCCCGTCGTGATATTCCCCGGGTTAATGCAGTTTACGCGAATATTGTAAGGCGCCCATTCTACCGCGAAAACCTTAGCCATCATATCGACAGCCGCCTTCGACGTATTGTATGCGATCTGTTTTTGCGGTACGTCAACCGTAATTCCGGACTTCGACGAGGTAAAGATGATACTCCCGCTTTTCTGTTTGATCATCTCGCGCCCGAAGATCTGCGTCATACTAAAATTACCGTCGAGGTTGACCGACATCACCCTGCGCCACTCTTCGAATTCCATGTCCTCCGAAGGGCACCCCTGAAAAACGCCGGCATTGTTCATCAAAACATCAATTCGATCAAATGTCTTCATGACAAAGTCCCGAAAACGTTCAACATCGTCGCGATTCGCGATATCGACAATCTGCCATTCGGCTTGAACTCCCTTGGATCTGAGAAACTCTGCGTTCTTTTCAAGATCGCCTTGTACTGCGTCAGCAATAATAAGATCTCCGCCCGCGTCCGCGAACGCTTAGGCTATCGCCATTCCGATCGCCGTAGGATCTGCGCATCCGGTTACGACACATTTCTTGCCCTTAAGTGAAAACTGATCCATATAGCTCATTCTAGATACCCTCCTAATGTTTTGGAATAAAGGACAATGCCTCTTTTGGCACATCTACCGTCATGTTCTGGATTTCCGAATCGGTTACCCCGGCCGCCCGAAGCTTATCAAGAAACACGTCCAAGATATAGCTAAGACCTTGCCCGCCTTTGTCATAACTTGGGAAGGACGGTCTAACCGGATCGGATCCAAGCATCAGCTGGTTTCCATATCCGTTTTCGAGGATGGTTTTAATTAACGCAACCTCATACTCGTTGGTATTCCTTTTTGCGTTGACGATACTGTCAAATTCAAGATATACGCCAAGTTCAGCGATTCTAAGATGATACTCCTCCGGTGGAAGATTACTTTTATCAAGATGAGCGACAAGAATGGATTTTGGATCAACGCCACAGTTTAATAGAAATGGAATATGGGGCAGCGCGCTTCGGTTGGTATGGCAAAGAAGCGGCGCTCCGGTTTGAATGTTGGCGGCAGCGACTGCGCGAAGCCGCCTCTGATCAATCTCATCAAAGTCCGCCTCTTCCGTTGCGTTTTTGATCAATCCGGCCTTCGCTTCGATCCTATTCGCAGGATAAGCTTCTTCGGTACCAATATACATCCCTTTTTCGATCTCCGAAACATAGATGTCGGTCAGCTCCTGTTCCGATGCCGTAAACGTCCAATGTCCTTTCGGATAGAACGCTTTCATATGAAATCCGGTTGACGCCACAACATGCAGACCGGTATCTTTCGAGAGGCAAACAATTTCCGCAGAAGCCCGTCCTGTTCCGATCGGCTGGGCATCGACAATCGAACGCCCGCCCGAATCAGCAAAACCGAGCAACTCCTTCTTCGCAATCTCATAGTCGCGGACATCAAAAAAGCTCGCATCATGTTCTAGAAGGTGTTCTGATATGACAAGCGGGTGACAGTGGCAATCGCAAAAGCCTAGATCCCCAGGTTGAATGTCTCCCTGAACCGTCCGGATAATCCGTTCCATTTGACTCCTCCTGTAGAAAAAATGTACTGTTATGCTATCGGTTCATCTCTTTCGAAAGAAATGATGCAATACCTTCAAGATGGGACGCGTTTGTGCCGCAACACCCGCCATAGATTTTGAGCGGATGGCTTTTATGAAGCGATTGAACTGCTTTGCAGAATGTGTTCGCGTCTTCCGATACCGGCTCGCTTCGTCCGTCTAGCTGCTTAACCGAGACGTTCGCCGCGTTTGCCTGAATCCCAAGAAAACGTTCCCGAACGTTACTAGCCTGATTCTCGGGTGCATCCAATGCCTTTTTTACTGTAAGCGGATAAACACAGTTCGCCATGTAGCAGAGCGGCTTTTGCCCTGCGAAGGAATCGATCTCTCGGATCGCCGCAGAGATTGGGTTTTTGTCCAGCAGTTTCCCCGATGATTCAACCATGAAGCTCACAATGTATGGCTTTTTTAGAGTCTCCATCGCCCTCGACATACCAACCGCTTCAGGGAGCGTAGGCATAATTCCCGCAAACAGAAAATCGATTTCTGAATTACGGAATTGTTCTACCTGCCATGAATGAAATTCCTCTGCCTCTTCGGTTGATTGCCCCTGGTCCCCCCGATAAGCATCTCCTCTTTGACCCATAATTCCGCCGATTGCTACATCCGCGCCGCTTTTATCGGCTATTTCCTTTAAAAAAAGAGCATAATCCCGCATCGGATTCCGACGCGATAATGTCGATTTCGAAACGCGTTCCCGATTTGCCCTTCTCGTATTCGTCATCAGCAAAATTGGAAGCATATACCGCTTTGCGATCGACAGGTACTCGTTGTAAATGGCCGTCAGCGCCGCTCTTCCGCTAGAGGAATAGATCATTCCAGCAAAACCTACCATAGAATCAGGAACCAAACCGTATTCATGGGAAAGCCGCAGTCCGACTGCACCCTCGGTTAAAAAATGACGATTTTCCTGAAAACGCGTCAACAAATCCAACATATCGCCCACTTTCTATTGCTCATAAATATGATATAATAGATACCAAAATAATACAACCGTTCCGGAGGGACTATGGAAAGACGAATATTGGGAAAAACAGGCTTATCTGTTTCGATTCTTACCTTCAGCGGTATTATGTGTGACCAGCTTGAAGCAAAAGAAGCCGAACACCTTGTCGAGGAGGCTATAGACCATAAAATCAACTACTTCGACGTTGCGCCGAACTATGGCAACGCCCAGTATGTTCTCGGACCCGCGCTAGAGCCTTATCGAAATTACGTCTACCTCGCCTGCAAAACGACCGAGCGAAGCGCCGAAGGGGCAAAAAAAGAATTGCTTGAATCTCTCTCTGCCCTTAAAACCGATCATTTCGACAACTACCAGCTTCATGCCGTTGACAAAATGGAAGAAATTGATCAAATCTTCTCTCCCGGCGGAGCAATGGAAGTTTTGGAGTGGGCAAAAAAAGAAGGGATTACGAAGAATATCGGGTTTACGTCTCATCATGACGATATCGCGATGGAGCTCCTCAGACGCGGCGATTTCGATACGATGCTTTATCCGGTCAACTATGCTTACCGCGAAACAAAATATGCGAGTGTTGATCCACTTCTTTTCTGTATGGAACACAATATCGGAGTGATCGCGATCAAATCAATGGCCGAGCGGAACTGGAGACCGGACGAAGAGGTAACTTATCCGCGCTGCTGGTATCGCCCGATCTATGATAACCCAAAACTTGCTAGAATTGCTCTAAACTATACGCTTACCCGTCCCGGCGTTACAACCGCCCCTACTCCGGGAGACGACCGGATGTTCCATCTCGCGCTAAGCATCATCGCTGGTCAAAATGGGAAAGCTGTTGAGCTGACGCAAGAAGAATTCAATATTCTCTTAAGACATGCCGAGAATCTCTCTACAGACGACGTCATTTTCTAATTCTCTCTTCTTTCTCTGAGCTTTTGCCTGCAATACCTGAATAGATATCAATCACCAATCAAAAAAAGCCCTCCTCGCGGAGGGCTTTGGCTTTATTGTTTGTTCTGAGTCAAATCCTGTTGTGGCTGCGGCGGAACCGGCTGTTCCGGCATTTGTTGCTGAACCGTCGGCGCAACCGGAAGCGGCTGTGGTGTACTCGGAACCTGTTGCGACGCGACCACGGAATTGGGCTCCGGCATTTTCTTACTCTTCATTTTACGCCTGCTCGGAAGACCATCTCCAATAATAAACAGCCCAAAGGCCCCAATAACAGCAGCGTAGACCCACAAAGGCCATTCCGATACAACCAAAATCATCTTTGATGTCGGAAGAAGATTTGGCATTAATACCATGGAGCCCGCTACGCAAACAAGAAGAATTCCGAACGCAATTACCCCGGGGCTAGCCCACTTGAGCGTCGGCTGACAAATCCCGTTACAGATCAGATACGCAATATACGAAGAACCGCCCGCAACCAAAATTAGGTCAATGACGCGTTTAACAGTAATCGCCGTATCGGTAACAAAGAGTCTCGGGACCTCGTTAAGCCATACCATCAGGTAGGACATCCCATAGAGCACCCCAATGAATGCAGCGACACCAAACACAAAGCCAAGGATATTGGTATAAAGTATTTTTGTTCTGCTCATAATAACCTCCTATCTTAATGTCTCTTTTGTTATTATATCACAGGCTTCATCATCCCTCATGCTTTTTTTGGTTTTTAATTACATTTTTTCTTTGCTCATACCTTTCGCAAGATCAGAATCCATGTTATAATCCTTCAAGCCGAGCGGATACGGAGGTTTTTCTTCGAACAAAATGTCGCAAGTTCCAGCCTTTTACCGTAAAACTCGGACACGGTGTGCGAATAGCGCAACGACAATTAAGATATCCCTGTAAAACGTCAACACGACCCATGAGGAATCCATATGAAAATCATCATCTCTCCTGCCAGCAACATGAAAACGACCAGTCAAAGTTTTCGAAATACAAGCACCCCGATTTTTATCAAGAAGGCAAAAAGGCTTGCTCACGAAATGAGGCGCTTTCATCCATTCGAGCTGGAGTCTCTACTTTCGGTATCCGACGAAAGGGCATTCAAAATCTTTGACTATTACCAAAACTTTGAAACAAACGAAGCCTTCCCTGCCCTCTATTTTTATCATGGCGCTGCCTATCGAAGTATCTGTCCCGAAGATTTCAGCGAAGATGACATTCGCTATTCAACCGAATATCTTCGAATTCTCAGCGCACTTTACGGGATTCTTCGGCCGATGGATGAAATCAAACCCTACCGTCTCGGAATGACCTGCGATTTTTCTGTCGGCGGGAAGAACATCTACCGGTTTTGGGACGAGGACATCTATCGTGAACTCTTTACCGGAGAACCTGTCTTGAATCTCTCCTCAAATGAATATGCGAAACTATTTTTGCCGTTTCTCAAAAAGAAGAAGGATTCTATCGTTACCTGCCGATTTCTTGTCAAAAAGAAAGGCGCGCCCCCAAGAGGAACGGTTTCTACCGTTCGTACAGCGCGTGGCCTAATGACACGATTCTTGATCAAAAACAAAATCACTCGACCGGAAGATGCTAAGAATTTTGATCTTAGCGGTTATCAATACGCCCCTGCGCTTTCGACAGAATCAAGTTATGCGTTTGTCTTGGACAAGGTCTTCCAAGAATCTATCGCAAACTTTAAATAAGTGATCGTTGAAAAAAAACGCACCCGGAATTCCGGGTGCGTTTTCTAATATGTTTATTTATCGAATTATAGATTATAAGACCTGGTAAGCCTTTACTGTACTAGCAAATAAGCAATCCGATCTTCATTCTTACCATGCAAAGCTTTGATCATTCCAGATAATCGCTATTGTCTTTTTCGTCCTCTACATCGATGACAGGTTGCTCATGTTCAGCCTTAGCTGCAATTTCTTTCAGCTCGATATCAACTGCCTTTACCGCTTTAACATTTACAAGAAAAATCAATGCTAAGACAGCAAACAATGCCACTGTCGCGAGAATAAACCCGATTGGCATCGGCTCATCCTCCCGTAATCTTTGGAGCAACATATAAAGTAAAAGACCACCTACCGTTAATACCATAATGCGGTTGGCTATCAAAGCGCGGCGCCTGCTGGCCGGAGTCTCTGGCTCTTGCTCTTGCTTTTTTTCATGAGTCGACATATCATTCATCCTTTGTTTCATTTGCACGATCTCTTATGGCTAGCCGTCGTATCCAGGTCTAAACTTGTATTGGCCATCCAACACCTTGGTAATATGTTCTCCAAATAGCTCAAGAAACACCTTACCGTCTTTGTGAGCGGGCTTACTGATTTCCCAGCCATCATCCTTATATTTCAACTCAAACTCCTGCTCAAAATCCCGGAATGTTACGCGTTCATCACTTGCAACCGATATCGGCATCATCTGCAACGCGAACGAGACTTCCTCGGCAGTTAGCCCGAGCATTGTATCCCCTACTATTGCAACGCTACCTTGGAGTTTATCAAACTCATCAAGATACGCTTCTGCATATTCGCCAAAATTAATACCATGAATGCTAAGTTTAACCACAGCCTTCGTTCCATCGATACTCACTGTCTCAGCTGTAAAGTCAGACATTGTGAGAATTTTCAGTTTGGCGTTTAGTGCATTTAGTCGATTGAAGTTTTGTAGTTCTATGCTTGCTTTATCTGACTTCCAAAACGCATCATAAATCGCGTCATTATAGATATCGGAGTCCCAAAAATCTCTTACATATTGAATTAGCGCGTCTGAAGGGTCCTCGGCATCCGGCGGGAGTTCTTTCTGACATCCAGTCAATGAAAAAAGAAGGACAATAAGTAGTAGACAACCTAGAACGGATCTGAAAAATTGCTGTTTTTTCACAAATAATCACCTCGAGTTAGTACGCTTGCTAAGATAATTCCGGGTAGTAGCCAGGTTATGACTACTACCCTTCACTCAATAAACTAACTATAGAATTTTGCGATACAAGAAATAATTAGCGTCTTCTTACATACTTCTGGACGTCGATACCAACCGTCGTTACCAGCAATACGCCTTTAACAACATATTGCCAGTTCGGGTTGACTCCGATAAAGGCCATTCCAAAAGAAATCAGGTTGAAAATCAAAACACCGATTAGAACACCAGGCACCGCGCCAACACCA
>CAZGYK010000017.1:0-16670 GCA_964530485.1 uncultured Oscillospiraceae bacterium | reverse complement strand
GATACTTGCGCAGTGCTTGCCAAGAGGCTTTGGCGTTGACAAAAGATCAGGCGCCCACCCTGCACGGGCTCAGGCATTCGCACATTTCGCTTCTCGCTGAGTTAGGGGTGCCGATGAAGTTGTGTATTGACCGCGTAGGGCACGCCGACGAGAAGATGATCCTGCGCATCTATGCCCATGTGACTCCCAAGATGGAGGACGAACTGCTTGCCAAGATGAATGCCCTGAATTAACCGAAAACTAACCAAAGCAGGGGCATCAAGTGGCAAGATTGGACAGCGCGGCGGTGGCGCGAAAGTCGGGAAATGCCCGTAAATACGGGCATATGACCGATTAGGCAAGAATGGGCTGAATGATTGTCTTAATTATGGTATACTTTTATGAAAATGAAGGGGTTGAAACCGTGGAGAAAGAGTTGTTAAAAAACGGGACGCCGGTTTTCTGTAATGCAGTGCATCGTATTCAAGCCGACGGACCATTGCTTGCTTCGTTCGTGAAGGCGGGCTCGAACGACCGGTTGCTCGACCTCGGAACAGGGAATGGGATTATTCCTCTTTGGCTCTATGACCGGGGTTTTCGAGGACGGACAACCGGGGTTGAGATTCAAGCGGATGCGGCGGAGATGTTTCGAAAATCAATCGAAGAATCCGGGATAGAACATTTCGAAGTATCGGAATGCGATATGCGGCAGTTTCGTAGTACAGCTAAATATGATATCGTAACAGCGAATCCACCATATTTTGATGTTGATGCCGGGGAGTTGGCAAAGGACAGCGGACGCGCCGCCGCGCGGTCAGAGATACGGATTTCTCTTTCTGAGCTGATAGTTGTAGCAAAGAAAAATCTAAAAGAGGGCGGGCGGTTCTATTGCTGCTATCCGCCAAATCGGATGGCAAACTTGTTTCGTTGCCTCTCAACCGATTTTTCTCCAAAACGGCTTCGGTTTTGCCGGAATGACAAAAAATCGGAACCTTGGCTGCTTTTTTTGGAGGCGATCTACCATGGCGGAGAAGGGCTTAGCGTATTGCCGGATTTGATCGTCCTTTCGGATGATGGATTTAAGACAGAAGAATTTCGAGACATATTTATTGGGAAGAGGGATGACGATGGCGATTGATCAAGAAGATAAAAAGGGTCCAGGTATTTTGTATGTCGTTGCGACGCCGATCGGAAACCTAGGTGACCTTTCCCATCGCGCGGAGCAGACGTTTCGCGATGTCGATTTTATCGCCGCGGAGGATACCCGCGTTACGATGAAGCTTTTAAATCATCTCGGGATTAAGAAACCGATGGTCAGCTGCTATCGCCACAATGAGGATCAGAGAACTGCGGAGATTGCCGCCCGGATTGAGGCGGGAGAAAACTGTGCGCTCTGTTCTGATGCGGGAACGCCGGCGGTCAGCGACCCGGGCGAGGAGCTTGTCCGTTATGCAACAGATCTCGGGATCCGGGTTGTACCGATTCCCGGACCGGTCGCGGCGATCGCGGCACTTTGTGCCTCGGGCCTTGAAACGGGCAGGTTTTGCTTCGAGGGATTTATCCCGATGAATAAAAAAACGAGACGAGAGCGGCTGATCGAGATTAAGGACGAACAGCGAACGCTTGTGTTTTATGAGGCGCCGCATAAATTAAAGAATACGCTTGCGGATCTTTTGGAATATTTCGGGGACCGCGAACTGACGATAGCGCGCGAACTGACAAAAATATATGAAGAAATCCGAAAGACCACCCTTTCGGAGGCGCTTGCGTTTTATCGAAAGAATGAGCCGAAGGGTGAATTTGTTTTGGTTGTTACGGGGAAGGAACCAGTAAAGGAAGAAGAGTACACGCTCGAGGATGCGGTTGAACTTGCGAAAAATTTTCTTGAGGAAGGGAAAGCGGTCTCTGCTGCTGCAAGAGATGCGGCGGCGAAGACGGGGTTTCCCAAAAGTGAAATCTATAAGGCGGTAATCAGGGGCTGATATGCGGATAGTAGTACTGTCGGATACGCATGGGCGGATTCGAAATTTTGAAAAAATTTACCGGAAACAACCGGGCGCTGATCTTTTTTTGCATCTTGGGGACGGCAATGCTGAAGTTGAAATGATGCGTGGGGAACACCCAAATTCCGCTTTTGTTACGGTTCGCGGAAACTGTGACTTTGGAAGTGACGAACCGGATGAAAAACTGATGGTTCTAGAGGGAAAACGCATCTTTTTTACGCACGGGCACCGGTATATGGTCAAAGCATATCTCGACCGTTTTTTAGAGCGCGCGAGAGAGGAGAACGCCGATATTGCGTTGTTCGGACATACGCATATTGCGTTTTGTGAATATCTCGATGGGATATATGTAATGAATCCCGGAAGCGCCGAGCGGCCAAGAAATGGGTTGCCGCAGTTTGGGATCATTGATCTTACCGCTAACGGAGTCGCCGCCTATCTTTCGGAAATCAATTAAAGAATAAAAAAGGACCCCGAAAGGGGTCCTTTTTGTTAGAAATCCTTTATTTTAATGGCTCGATCTTGAAACTGTGTTGTTCAAGAGGCGGCGCCGGAACAGGATTGATAGGAACAGGCAGCAGAGGTTGTTCAACCGGTTGCGGCTGGGGCTTTTCAACGGTTTTGACTGGCAGCGAAGCAACCGGTTTTGGCTTCGCCGCTTTTTTCGTCTTCTTTGGTTTATCCGATTCTTCAACCGAAAGAACCTCGAAAGAGAACGAGAGAAGAGCCGGTTTTTTCTTTTTTTGTGGGAAGACCTCTTTTGGTGTGGGAGCTGCTTTGGGCGGTTTTTTATTTTTTGCGGCGGCGGGAACCGGTTCAGTCTTTTTCAAAGACTCTTTTCCAGATGGACTGGAAGCTTTCGATTTGACGGGTTCCTTTGAAAGAGGGATCTGCTCGAGGGGTTGTGTTTTAACGTCCGGTTCTGTCTCTCTGACTTTTTTTGCTGTCCTTTGCGGAAGATCTTCGATTGAAACATCCCTTTGTCGAAATTTTTCAATAAGCGGAAGGATCAGATAGAGAACCGCCTTGTGGAAATAGCGGACCGTCATAAACAGCATCGCCGTAAAGAAGATAACACTAACCAAACGGGCGCTCGCGACGCGGGCTTTTTCGGACTGAAAAACAATGATAAAGATCAAAGTAGCCAGGTTGATAAGCGGGAGAAGAACATTGATCATCCAAAGACGCCCGAAAAAAAGTGGGCGCTGGCGCTTAATTGGAATCAGCGAAGAGAGAATGAAAAAAGGAATCACTGCGAAATAACAGTACAAAAGTGCTTCATTGAGGGCGCGGTTGAGGATCGGCGTAAACCCGATCGGGCTGTCTATAAGATAATTTAGTCCCCAGTTTCCGGCGGCGCGGAACAACATATAGCCGGAAAAAAGGTTGATAAAGAAGCAAGCAGAGGTAAAGAACATCGTCAGACTATATTGAATCCCAAGATAGCGAAGCGCCAATCGGTAAAGGATATAAAGGACCAGAAAAACAAGCAGGAGGTAGATAGAATAACGAAAAAATTCTTGATTGACTTTGGAGGGCTCGCTGCCATACAAGAAGAAGGCGTTCAACGCAATGTTGAATACCAAAAGAGCGCTTGTCAGTCCGATCAAAAAAGAGAGCGCGCCCTGTCTGTTATAGTAGCGGTTCTCGACCGCAATCATGAATTTAATTCGATTCCGGATTCGCATCACTACCCCCAGATTTTATCCGTTTTCTGTGTTATCCGTTGTTTCGTTGCCGGGATCTGTCTGATCGGTCGCGGGTAGAGCCGGTTTGGTTTCACCGTCTGAGGCGCCGGCGACGGCGGTATTGATCAGAACCTTTTGGGAGTAATTATTTTCAAGATCGAACCGGACGATGACTTCAAACTGTTCGTCGGCCACATCGGTGTTGAGAAAGCGTCCGTAGCAAACCGAGAAATAGGTTGAATCGATATAAATTGCCGTTGGGACAAGCCGCATCAGGGATCGGATCTCTCCGTAGGACATCCCTCTCGTGATGGCGCGGTAGTCGGAGTCTTTGAGCGTTCCGGCCTTGTTGTAAAGACGCATATTCGAAAACGAGGCCATCTTAAACGCGCCTTTGTTGTCGTACCCGACCGAGATTCGGTAGAGCGGAACTTCGGAATCGGGGAGCGTTTCTGCGCTGTCTACGCTGTAGAACTGGTAGCCAAAGTCATTTGAATAATGAACCGGTTCTCCGTCAAAGAAATATTTCGTATCACCGAGGCTATAACCGTTAAGCAAAAGTAACGAGCGGCTGTATTGAAACCGGTCATTCAGAAAATCGGTATAGTTGTCATACTGGTTGGCAAATGGGGTGTTCTCAATTGATCCGGCCATGGTAGGATCGGAACCGTCGAAGTAGCCCCAGTTTCTGATGGTAATGGTCTCGTTTGTGCGATCCAGAAGAATCACAAACTCGCCGCGCCATGCGGGGTCGAAGTTTGCGGATGGATCGAGGTATCCAAAATGAACTTCCTCCATCTGAGCGCCGTCTTTGCTGTATTTCCGATAAAGAGAAAGCGGAATACCGGTAGTGGAAACAATTTCATTGACCGACATCTTTGCGTCAAGTTCGTAGGGGAAGGATAGGATTTTATAGATCGAGTTAGAGGCCTTGCGGTCAAGATAGCTGACCGATGAAACGCGATCGCTTGAATCATAGATAATCGAGATCAGTTCTCCCGGCTGTTTTTCATCAGTCTCGGATACAGAGCGATAAACGATGCGATTATCTTCTTCGACGAGACCGTTTGTACCAAGCTGAAAAGCGACCTGGCTTTTGGTCATCCCAAGGCTGATTGATTTAGCGTTCTCGAGGGAGACGCGGTAACTCATATCGGTTGAAGTAACGAGGCCACGAAAATAGAAATAGACAATTGCGACAAGAGATAAAAGTATCGCAAAAAGAGACAGCAGGACGGCCGCTCTTCTTCCCCGTCTGCTTTTTTTCTTTGGGGCGGTGAGGTCGGAAGAATCGGGGGATAGCTCAGAGGTGAAATAGTCATAGGCGCGGCTATCGGCAGCGCTGCGATTTGAAGCAGCGTTAATTTCTTGTTTTGGAGCGGTCTCTCGTTCAATATGATTTGTATCTGAAGATAGCTCGGACGGTGTAGCGGCGGGAGACGCGTAAGTCTCGCCGGCCCCGGATTGATTGGAGATAGAAGAGTAACGCGACGCAGCCGACCGCAAGTTATTGAGAAAACCCTGGAGACGTTCGGAAGAAAGCGATAGTATGGAATCCTCCGGAAGAGCGGCGGCGATCGCAATTCGGCTCCCCGTCGCGGTTGCGGTAGCGCGGACTTTTAACTTAGCCTGGGTGCCGTTGAGTTCCGCTTCAAAGGGGATATAACGTGCGAAAAAGACCCCGTTTCCGATTGTGAGAACACCATTCCCACTCCCCTCTTTGTCGGTGATGTCGCTCCGAACTTTGAGATTCGTAATGTTTTCGATGATGTCTTTGTTGGTGACAAGTTTCCAGAGGTCTTCGACCGATAGGGTAGTACTGACCGAGGCTTCCATTAGGATTGGTTGTTTTGTCATAATATGTCCTGTCTTGGGTTGTAAAGATTTGAGTTACGGGTTAACAATAGCGGGTCCTTCTTCGGCTTCCTTTGGAGAATCCGGTTCATAAAAATTGGCAGATAGTAACCAGTCTCCTTCCCGCGAGACGACGAGGCTTAACGGGTAGACGAGTTCGCCGGTCTCGGGATCCGTTTGTTCGGCGCCATAAAAGAGAGTAGTTGTTTTGAGGTTCTGTTCCATGGCGGAGGGAAGGATTCCGACGGCTTTCATCGCTAAGGTAAGCGACATTCCGTGATATAACGAGTTTTTGTTTAGGTCGGTAAGGGTATTTCTAGCGTAGCCCGCGAGAAGTTCATTTTTGAATGTGACAGATGTGGCGATGCCGTCGGTAAATACGACGTCGTATTCATAGCGGTAGGATCTACTTTCGTTATAGGGACGGCGGATTCGAAATCCATAACTTTCAACCACTGGAACGGTTTCTTTATCCTTCGGATCCTCTTTGTCCTCTTTAGGATCTGAGGTTGTTTTTTGGTCATTTTCACTGTCGGTACCCCTGTCCTTCGATGGAAGAGGTCCACCTGTTGAATTGAGGATCAGCTGGGTTTGGGAGAGCTTTGTATCAAAAAGAAGGAAACTGCGTTCAAACGCGTAACGGTCTGCTAAATACTCGTCAAACCAAGCATACTGCCGCTTGAGCGGTTTGTTGAACTCGTCAAGCGGGAAGGGATTGTTTGAGTCGATCTGGTTGTAATAGGATACCGAGGTTTTAGCTGCTTCTTCGTCTAGAACAACTACGATTTGACTTCGGTAATTGGTAGAAAAAATGTCGTCACAGATAAGCTTCCCGAAATAGAGCGTGGTAATGGAATATTCTCCGGATTTTTCGACGGTATACGCCGAAACGTCTACCCCAATGACCTTTTCAACCTCAAAGATATTCATCGTCGGGGATAGTTTGATGTTGAAGTCCTCAAGTTCGTAATACTGAAGATCGGTTTTAAGTTTATGGGTAGACGGTTCCCGATAGAGATCTCGCGTTGATTGAAAATTGTCAAAATAGGCAATGCGCCGCGCATTTCCGTAAGCGTCATAAAGGACGAAGATCTGTTCCAACGGGGCGTTAGCGTTGCCTTTTTCAAGCGAGTCATAGGTATATTTAATGACGTTGTTGTCTGTAATAACGCGGTTGCCCTGGCAGCTCAACTTTCGTTCGAGATCCTGCTTTGAGTCGCCGATTCGAAGCAGCGTCGAAACATATTTGTTGACGTTTTCACTTTCCATTAAGGAAAGGCCGCTGGATGGAACAATATCACTGCGCTTAAAAGTAAGCGAAATGCCAATTGCAACAAAAAAGAATAGGGTCAAAACAAGAGCAAACGCAAGCGCCCGCCTTGCGATGGTTATGCCGGCCTCGGTATTCTCAATCAGGGTAGAATAGGTCTCTTCAGCATCGCTTCCCTTGCTCTTCGAGACGGGACGCTGGTACCCGGCAAAAACACGCTGTAGGAAATCGGAAAAACCAAGGCGGGAAGAAGGTTCGTCTGGCGCTTCCTGTGATATGATGCGTTCGGGAACACCGACAACCTTTTTTAAGGCCCTGAGCGTTTCGGAACAAAAGCGGCGTTTGTCGATATCTTCAAGCACGCCCTCTGAGAAGGAATCGATCGTGATGGATACCGACGTGCCCTCCGCGTTCGGGTCAAGGGTGAACGTGAATTGGCTGGAAGTATTGGAAAAAACCAGTTCACGGCTGTGCGTCAGGGCGGTGATGATCATCGTTGGAAGTCCCTTAAAATGGAGCTTTGCTCCAACAACAAATGAGGGATCGACCAGAACAAGGTCTTCAGCTTCCGGATAGCCAAACCAATGATGGTAGTCCTGTTCATTTGTAAGAACCTGCCATACGGCCGATGGGGAACAGGGAAATTCCGCAACCGCCGTGACGGTTTGTTTGGGTCTTCGCATACTAGTCCTCTGGGTTGAAATCAAAAAGAAACCGCAGCGGTTCAAAAGAGGCGGAACTTGCTGCCCGGTTTGCTAAAGAAGTTATTATATTATATGACTGTTCTATCATATCATGAGAGATACAGGATTTCAAACAAAAAAACGATGTCATTTTGGGAGATCCAAAAGCGAGAGAAGGAGATCTTTCCTGTTTTCGGACTGTCCTGAAATGACCTGGTCAAGGAGGAATTGGAGAGCGTTTCCGATTTCTGTTCCGGCAAGACCTCGCTGGAGCAGGTCGTCTCCTGAAACCGCAAGTTGCGAAAGTTTATAACAGCCGCCGCTCTTAAGAATCGTCTCAACCTCGAGAGAAAAAAGGGACAGCGTTTGATATATGGAGTACTGTTCGCCGATGCCGCGGGCAAGCAGATCCGCCCGCTTCAGGTCGATGTAAGGATAAATTAGAGTTTCGCCTATCATTGAGAGCGCTTTGGCGGCGGATTCCCGTGTAGCGTGATAGCGGAACGGGCGAAAGCGGATTAATTTCGTCAAATCCCGGATCATGGCATTGGGATAGCGAAGTCTTGATAGAATATCGGCGGACACCTCCGCAGAAGCGGCGGCATAGTCGTCTCGCTCGACGGTTATTGCGGTTGGCTTGGAAAGGTCACTGAACAAAACCGCGAGGCGTACGAGGAGATCTTTTGGAGAATGGTGAAGTTCCTTCATGACGTGAGTGAATAGATCGTCAGGGAGCTTAGCGGGATTAAACCCGTCGTAAGAGCGGAGTTCCGGAAGAACGGTAAAGAAGATTTCGCGGTACAGAAAAAAGCTCTCTGCGGCGTTTTTGGAAATTAAAAATCGAGAAAATTCATGTTGGATCCGCTCACCGGAAAGGTGTAGAATTTGATCCCGATTTTGCAACATGCTTTTGCTGGTTGCAGGATCGATCTCGAACTCCAGCGTCGCGGAAAAGCGCAGTGCGCGAAGAATACGAAGCGCATCCTCTCGAAAGCGTTGGTCGGGCTCGCCGACAGTACGGATTCGTCTGTCCTCGATGTCCTTTTGACCGGAATAGGGATCAATAAACCCCTCGCTTGGATGGTACGCGATCGCGTTGATTGTAAAATCTCGGCGGGACAGGTCGTCGGTAAGAGATCGTCCAAAGGTAACGGCATCCGGATGACGTGAATCTTTATAGGTGCCATCAGACCGAAAGGTCGTAATTTCTATAGGATTTCGGTTAACAAGAACGGTGATCGTGCCATACCTTTTTCCGGTTTCTAAGGTGGGGTATGACTGAAAAACCGATTGTATTTCTTCCGGAAGAGCGTCGGTACAGATATCATAGTCGGTATTGGGACGGCCCAATAAAAAATCGCGGACAGCGCCGCCCACAACGTAGGCAGCGTATCCGGATTTGTTTAGCGAAAAGAGGAGAGTTTGAATAGATTCCGGTAGAATCAAATCTTGTTTACCCCCTTCGATAGATGGAATAGGTAGCAGGACTTGAGTTTTGGTTGTAACTTGAATCGCCGATCAGCAGAATGATAGATACAACCCGAAGCTGATTGGATTCTGAAGTTGTCCAAAACATGGGTGACATTATATATTTTATTATATCATGAAGGGCGCGAAAAGGGGCTCGCCTCTCGCCAAGCTTTGCGGCAAAGCCGCAGGGTCACGGTTCTAGACGGTCAAAACAGAGGATTGTGAATAGATAACGGAATGCACTTCGACGGTTGAGATGCTGCGGCAAAGCGTTCAGTTCGAAAAAGGGAAAGCGATTGTAATGAGCGGAAGAATCTGATAGTATATTTGTAGACCACAGCGGTTATTTTACGGGGAATTTTGGGAGAAGGATTTTGTTTTTTACGATACTGATTTGTAAATTTGTGACCTGGTTTCTTTCTCTGCTTGGAAGGGGAAGCAGCCTTCCCGGCGCTATCGCGCTTAAGATGAGCCCGAACTTATTGGAAAAGATGAAACTGCCGGGACAGATTGTCGCGGTAACCGGATCGAACGGAAAAACAAGCACAACCGAGCTCGTCTTTGCGCTCGCAAAAAAGACGGGGAAGGCTGTGATCTGTAATACCGAAGGAAGCAACCAAACCGAAGGAATCGCAACTCTTTTTATCAAGCATTCGACGCTGTTCGGAAAGGTAAAAGCAGATATTGCCGTTATCGAAAGCGACGAGCGGTTTTGTCAGTATACCTTCCGCTCATTTGCCCCCCAGTATATTTTGGTAACAAACCTCTTTCGCGACCAGCTGACCAGAAACGGACACAATGAATTTGTCTATGACGAAATGAAAAAAGGACTCCCGGTTCTCTCAACCCTGATTCTAAACGCGGATGACCCGCTTTCGGCGGGTTTCGGCGTCGGTCGGGAACATGTCATGTACTTCGGAATCGATCCGCTGGCATTTTATGAAGAACAGGGAACCGCTCACGCATATGACGACGGAAAGTATTGCCCGCTTTGCTGCGGGACAATGGAGTATACCTATCATCTTCACAATCATCTAGGGGAGTACTGTTGCCGGGAATGCGGCTTTAGACGCCCCCAACCGGTACACAGTATTACAGCTTTGACCGGAAACAGTTTTGTCATGGATGGAATATACGATATACGCCCTGAAATGGTCAATAGCATGTTCGCGGGGAATGTTGCTGCCGCATTTACGGTAGGAACCGGGGTTTTTGGGCTCTCCGACGAAGACGCGGCCGAAGTTCTCAACGGATACCGAATGAGAAATGATCGTATTCGCCGATTCAAAACAGGCGGACATGAAGGCATTTTTATGCTCTCGAAACACGAAAATTCGATGTCGTATAACGGAGTTATCCGGAGTATCGTCAAAAGCCGGTCAAAAGAAAAAACGGTTGTCATTATTTTCGATTTGCTCAGCAGGAAATATGTCGCCAACGACATTTCCTGGCTCTGGGACATTGATTTTGAGATGCTCAACAACAATCGCGTTAAGAAAATCATCGTGTCGGGTGCGTTTGCCTACGATCTTGCGGTCAGGCTTGATTTTGCCGGAATCGACAATGGAATTATTTCGATAGAGCCGGATATCCGCGAGATGACAGAGTCGCTTTCGAAAAATGCAATCGGAGAGATCTTTGTCATGACCTGTTTTACCGATGTAGGCAAGTTCATCAACAGGCTAAAGGGGGAAGGCGCATGATCCGGATTACGACAGGATATCGGGATCTCCTTAACCTGTATGGGGACTATTCGAATATTTCTCTTCTTGCGCGCTATCTAACCGAGCTGGACCTTCTCGTTGAGACAGACAGTTTTTCGGCGGGAAGTTATATCAATCTTATGCAGCATGATCTCCTTTATCTTGGCGCAGGAACCGAGCGAAGGATGTTAAGAGCGCTTTCGGATTTTAAGCGTTATCAAGCGGAACTCCATCAATTTTGCGAAAAGGGCGGCTTTGTGTTTGCGACAGGTAATGCCATTGCTCTGCTTGGAAAAACTGTCGTTGATAGCGAGGGAAATTCCCACGAAGCGGCAGGTCTCCTTGATTTGGATGTCAGGATCAACCGGAAACGCAGTTACAGCGAGCTGATTGCTAAGACGCCGCTTACCGAGAATCTTGTGGTCGGGAACATCAACAGCTCGATCATGGTAGAATCGAGGGAACAGCCGCTCTTTCAGATCGTGTCGGAGGCGCCGGCGGTCAGCGGGAAAACAGAAGGGGCAATTAAAAATACGGTAGTAGCAACCCAGCTTTCCGGACCGCTTCTTGTTAGGAACCCTGCGCTTCTTCATGCGTTTGCAGAAAAAGTATCCGACAAGAAACTGCCGGAGCTCGAGGCTTCTTGGGTAAGCAATGCGAAAGAAGGATACCAAAGGGCACTGCTCAAGCTTGAAAGGGAGATGAAAGGATAACTTATGTCGGAAAGTAAGAGTATGGCCGTTTTGATCGACGGCGAAAATGTATCGGAAAAGTACCTTCGTTTTATTTTTGAAGAGCTGAGTAACTACCCGGAACATATTACGTATAAGAGGATTTATGGAGACTGGACCGACAACCGGCTCGGAAGCTGGAAAAAGGTTTTGCTCGATTATTCGATAACCCCGATGCAACAGTATTCTTATACGACCGGTAAAAACTCGACCGACTCGGCGCTGATTATTGATGCGATGGATATTCTATATACCGGTTCGGTCACGTCATTTTGTATTGTCAGCTCCGACAGCGACTTTACGCGGCTTGCGACAAGGCTTCGCGAGAGCGGTATGTACGTCATCGGGATGGGGGAACGCAAGACGCCGAAAGCGTTTATCGCGGCCTGCGAATCGTTTAAGTATCTCGAAGTCATCAGCAATGTAAACTCTCAAGATGGGGAGCCTGAGCTGAAAGGCGAGAGTGACGATCTCATGCAGCTTGTTCCGGTGATCGAACGGATCGTTGAAGAGAATTGTGATGAGAGCGGTTATTTGTTTCTTGGTACGGCCGGAAACCTTCTCCAACGAAAGCTCTCCGACTTTGACGTAAGAAACTATGGGTTTAAGACTTTGACCCAGCTAATAAAGGCGACCAAACATTTTATGCTCGATATACGCCAACAGAATTCGTCGGCGCCGCTTACCTATATTTCGCTGAAAAAGAAGAGGGAACACCATGCCGAAAAAGGTCAGCGCGACCATCGTGACCTACCGGGGATATGAAAAGGCATATAAGGCTGTTGAAAGCCTGTTGCGTTTTACCAAGGGCGTAGAACTGACGCTCTATATTGTCGACAACGCGAGCAAAGACGGGACCGCAAAAAAATTGAAAGAAGCGTTTCCGTCGATCCAATTGATAGAGATGGAGAAAAATAAGGGTTTTGGGGATGGACATAACGCAGTTTTGCCGTTTCTCGATAGCGATTATCATGCCGTTGTCAATCCTGATATCCTTCTTGACCGTGACGTTTTGACGGAACTTTCGGATTATCTTAATAGCAACCCGGATGTCGGACTTGTGACGCCGAAGATACTCAATCTGGACGGAAGCGACCAGGAACTTCCGAAGCGAAATCCGACAGTTTTGTCGCTGCTTGGGAGGCGTATCTTACGAAGCCGGTTACAAGCCGAGGTTGAATACTATCAGATGAAGGACAAAGATCTTTCGGTACCGACGGATATTGAATTCGCAACGGGTTGTTTTTTTCTGATACGTACGCCGCTGTTTCAGGAGCTGAAGGGTTTTGACACGCGGTTTTTTATGTATTACGAGGATATGGATATAACGCGTCGCGTACGAAAGACGGCGCGTGCCGTCTATTTTCCGTCAAGCTATGTGTATCATGCCTGGGAGCGAAGCAGCGCGCATAGCCTTAAATTTTTTTGGATACTTATCGTAGGGATGTTCAAGTATTTCGGAAAATGGGGATACCAATTCCGGTATCCAAAAAAAGAGATAGAAACATATCAACAATCCAAGACGTGAAAGGGGCGGACATGATGAAGGGAATCGTATTGGCAGGGGGCGCGGGAACGCGTCTTTATCCGTCGACCATCGCCGTATCCAAACAGATGTTGACCATCTACGACAAGCCGATGATCTACTATCCGGTTTCGACGCTGATGTTGGCGGGAATCAAGGAGATTCTGATTATATCGACCCCGCGGGATATCGGGGGGTTTAAGGCGCTGTTCGGAGACGGAAGTGATCTTGGTGTCTCTTTTTGCTACGCAGTTCAGACCGAGCCTAGGGGGCTTGCCGACGCGTTTCTCGTCGGAGAAGAGTTCATTGGGAACGATAGAGTTACCCTCGTTTTAGGGGATAATATCTTCTATGGATACGGGTTCTCGGAACGCCTTGCGAATGCGGCGGGAAGAGAGACCGGAGCGACGATCTTCGGATATCATGTCAGCAACCCGAGCGAAATGGGCGTTGTTGAATTTGACAGTGAGGGGAAGGTTCTTTCAATTGAGGAAAAGCCTGAGAAGCCAAAATCGAACTATGCGGTTCCGGGGCTCTATTTTTATGACAATGACGTGATCGATATCGCGAAGAACGTCAAACCCTCGGCGCGCGGGGAAATCGAGATTACTTCGGTCAACAACGAATACCTTCGCCGGGGGACGCTCCGGGTAGAATTGTTTGGGCGCGGGATGGCGTGGCTCGATACCGGAAATCATCGCTCTATGCTGGCGGCGGCTAATTTCGTTGAGGCGGTTCAGACGCGCCAGGGACTCTATGTAGCCTGTCTCGAAGAGATTGCCTACCGTCAGAAATTTATCGATAAGGCGCAACTATTAAAACTTGCCGACGGACTGAAACAGACCGAATACGGAAAATATCTCTATACGGTTGCCGAGACGGTCACCCCTAAATAGGAGAGAGCGATTGACGATACTGATAACCGGTTCCGACGGACAGCTTGGTTCGGAGCTTCAACAACAACTGAGAGATAAAAAGAATTCGATCGGGAAAATCCCCGAATCGCTTATGGATGCATCGGTTACCGCTGTTGACGTAAAGGATTTGGATATTACCGATGAAAAGGCCGTCAGTTCATTTGTAAAAGACGGCGAATTTGACGTGATCATCAACTGTGCTGCATTTACCAACGTCGACCGGAGCGAGACCGATCCAGATACGGCGTTCCGGGTGAATGCCGATGCGCCGGGATATCTTGCGAAAGCGGCGAATCGCTATGGTGCGCGGCTGATCCATGTGTCGACCGATTATGTGTTTTCGGGGGATGCTGCCTCTCCGAGAAAAGAGAGCGACGAAACGATTCCGAACACCGTCTATGGAAAAAGCAAGCTCGAAGGAGAGCGGCGGGTTTTTGAAAATACGAAGAATGCCGCAGTTGTGAGAACGGCGTGGCTTTATGGATTGATTGGGAACAATATCGTCAAAACGCTGCTAAAAGCCGCGAGAGAAAACGGAGCGGTAAAGGTTGTCAACGACCAGTTCGGAAATCCGACGTCGGCGGTTGACCTTGCCCACCATATCTTAAAACTTGCGGCGAGCAACGACACAGGAATTTTCCACTGTACCAACCACGGAATCTGTTCTTGGTATGATTTTGCGAAAAAGTTTATTGAAGATGCCGGGATTGACGCAACTGTAACGCCATGTACAACGGCGGAGTATCCTCGTCCGGCGCCTCGCCCTGCCTATTCCGCGCTCCTCAACGTTCGGCTAAAAGAAACGGTCGGCGATGAGATGAGAGACTGGCAGGAAGCGATAGAAGATTATATCCGAGTTTTGGCGAAGACCGAGCGGTAAACCGCCCGGTCTGATAAGAGAGTTCATATT
Source organism: uncultured Oscillospiraceae bacterium (assembly GCA_964530485.1). Classification (GTDB taxonomy): domain Bacteria; phylum Bacillota; class Clostridia; order Oscillospirales; family Ruminococcaceae; genus WRIP01. Next base: position 1,937 of record CAZGYK010000017.1, on the reverse strand, counting down.
TTAATCATGGCATGGACGATGCATTTACAACGAATATCAGGTGCAAGTGAAAGGAGAAGCGATGAAAAAGATCCTCGTAACCGGGGGAGCCGGATTTATTGGCAGTAACTTCATTCTATATTTATTGAAAAAATACGATGATATCGAAATTGTCAATCTCGATGCGCTGACGTATTGTGGAAACCTTGAGAACCTCAAGGCGGCGGAAAACGATAAGCGCTATGTATTTGTACGCGGTGATATCACAGACGAGGCTTTGGTCGATCGGCTCTTTTTAGAGCATGATTTTAACTGGGTAGTCAATTTTGCGGCGGAGACGCATGTTGACCGATCGATAGATGACCCGAATATTTTTGTTAAGACAAACGTTCTCGGTACCGCGAATTTACTAGCCGTCGCGAGAAAATACTGGGAAAAAGACGGGAAATGGCGCGATGATGTAAAGTTTCAGCAGGTTTCAACCGACGAAGTCTATGGTTCACTTGGCGCCGACGGTTTCTTTATGGAGACGACGCCGCTTGACCCGCATAGCCCTTATTCCGCGGCAAAGGCGTCGGCAGACCTGATTGTAAAATCCTATTCCGATACGTTTCAGATGCCGGTTAACATCACGCGCTGCTCAAACAACTATGGTCCTTTTCAGTTCCCGGAAAAGTTGATCCCGCTGATGATCAATAATTGCCTTAACCATAAACCGCTCCCGGTCTATGGCGATGGACTTCAAATCCGAGACTGGCTCTATGTAGAAGATCATTGCAAGGCGATTGATATGGTACTTCGAGACGGAACTCCCGGAGAGGTTTATAACGTAGGCGGTCACAATGAGCGAACCAATATAGAGATCGTAAAAACAATCATCAACTATGTCAAAGAGACGGCTGACCCCGAAGTAGGCGAACACCTGATTAAACATGTCGAGGATCGCAAAGGGCATGATCGCCGCTATGGGATTGATCCGGAAAAGATTAAAAACGATCTTGGCTGGTACCCTGAGACCAAGTTCGACGACGGGATCAAGCTGACGATAGACTGGTATCTCGCCAACAAAGAATGGATGAATGAGATCGTCAGCGGCGAGTACGAACATTATTACGAAAAGCAGTATGGAAATCGATGATGCGCAAGCTGACCGATATCAAACTGTTTTTGCTCGATATGGACGGAACCATCTACTTGGGAGATCGGCTGTTTCCCTCTACGCTTCCGTTTTTGGATAAGTTGAAGGAAAAGGGGATCGAACACCTTTTTTTAACGAATAACTCCTCTAAAGACAAGACAGCCTATCTTGAAAAACTGAAACGTCTTTCGATTCCCCAAGACGACCGTCATCTCATGACGTCCGGCGATGCGACCATCAGCTACTTAAAGGAACATTATCCAAACGAGACCGTGTTTCTCGTTGGGACAAAAGCGCTTGAACGTGCTTTTCAAGAGGCGGGGATCAATTTAAGCGACAGTAAGGACTGCGACCTTGCGGTAGTTGGATTTGATACGGAACTGACCTATGCGAAATTGGACGGCCTTTACCAGGCGGTAAAAGAGGGGAAGGGTTATCTCTGTACCCATCCGGATTTGGTTTGTCCGACCGAAGACGGTTTTATTCCGGATATCGGGGCGACGATCGCATATATTCGGGAGCTGACCGGGCGGGTACCCGATCGGATTATCGGAAAACCCGAACGATATCTGATCGACGCGGCTGCGAAGCGCTTTTCGGTTTCGATCGACGAAATTGCGATGGTCGGAGACAGGCTCTATACCGATATGGAAATGGCGATTCGCGTTGGAGCAACTTCTGTTCTGGTACTGTCGGGGGAAACAACAAAAGAGGATGTTGCAAAAAGCAAAACCAAGCCGGACTATGTCTTGAAAGATCTTTCAGAGATCACATCAGCTTTGGATGGATAAGCTTTTTATAATAGGGGCAAGAGACTTAT
>CAZGYK010000016.1:0-16790 GCA_964530485.1 uncultured Oscillospiraceae bacterium | reverse complement strand
AGTTCTCTTAACGCTTTCAAAGCGAACTCCTCGTCTATTGCGGGAATGCAAAGCCTGTCGTTCGACAGGTTGAGGCGTTTGAAGTTTTCCTCCGGACGGAACAGCTGAATCGATCCATCGCCGGTTCGGTAGGCCTTCATTCCCTCAAAGACCTCCTGGCCATAGTGGAGAACCATCGCCGCGGGATCAAGCGGAATCGGACCGTAAGGAACAATTCTACCGTCGTGCCAGCCTTCTCCGGCGTCGTAGTTCATAACAAACATGTGGTCGGTAAAATAATTGCCGAACCCGAGTTTGCTCTCGTCAGAAGGAAGTTGTTTGAGATGCGCAGCTTTTTCAATTTTTAAATCCATAACTCTCGCCTTCTTTTCATCAAAAATAATACAATAAAGTATAGCAAAGATATTTTTACTTCGCAACCCTCTGAACGATTGTCAAATCTACACGGTTATTGTATGATATAAACAGCCAAAGAGAGATAGTAAGTCATAATCAGGTTACTCGGATTTCAAACATAACGGCCTACTTCACTATCACGCAGTTTACTGTTTTGAGTCGAGAGGTTCCGGTTATGACCCTATCAATATTTTTATAGAAGAAAGAGAAGGGACTATGGCAGTATTTGTACCGTTTATGGGATTTCGTTATAACGTAGAAAACAGCGAACTTAAAAACTACGTCTGCCCGCCGTACGACATCATCAGCCCGGCCGAAAGAGCGGAACTGATCAAACTGAGCCCCGACAACATCGTATCGGTTGAGCTTCCGGAAGGGGGAGATAACCGTTATCAGGACGCGGCTTCCCACCTCGCGAAAATGCTTGCGTCCAACCGTCTAAAAGCCGACCACGACGACTCTTTTTATATTTATCAAATGCGTTTCGACCACGAAGGAAAAGAAACAACGCTTGAGGGTATCGTAGGAAGGCTCCGGCTTGAACCTTTGGATGGTGGCGTTGTCCTTCCCCATGAAAACACCCTCTCGAAAGCAAAGGATGACCGTCTCAACCTGATGAAGGCTACCGCTGCCAATATCAGCTCGGTCTATTCGCTCTTTAGTGATGCCGACCGCTCGGTCCGCTCTATGATTGACGAAGCGCTGAAAAAATCTCCGGCCGCATCTGTTTTTTCCGACGGCGTTACCCATAGTATCTATCCGATTAGCGGAACAAAGGCCAAACAGATCAGCGAGGCATTCCGCGACAAATCTCTCTTTATCGCCGACGGCCACCACCGCTATGAGACCGGGCTAAACTACAAAGCCTACCGCGAGGAGCTTGGAGAGATCGTTGACGACTCCCATCCTGCGAACTATATTATGATGACCTGCGTCCCGATTGAGCACCCCGGCCTTGTCGTTTTTCCGACCCACCGCGTGATCAATAAACGTGACGGTTTCGACGGAAAAGCGCTGCTTAAAAAATGCGAAGGGGAATTCGCGGTTACCGGTCTATCTAAAGAAGAATCCAAAAAAGCGCTGCAAACTTGTTACGAAAACAACGAAACCGCGTTTCTTTTCTACGACGGTGCGTTCTCTCTTCTTACGCGGAATCCCGGAACAGATTTCTCGTCCTACATGCCGGGAAGAAGCGACGCTTATCGCAACCTCGACGTCTCGGTTCTCCATTCGGTTATCCTCGCGGAACATCTCGGAATTGACCAACAGGATATGGCTAGCGGAAAAAGCCTTCTCTATACCCGCGATTTTGACGAAGCGGTCGCTCTCGTAGACGAAGGAAAAGCAAGCTGCGCTTTCCTGATCAACCCGACGCGGGTTTCGGAAATTGCCGCAGTCGCTCTTGATGGCGAACGTATGCCCCAAAAGAGCACCTACTTCTATCCGAAGCTAATTACCGGCCTCGTCATCAATAAAATGTAATTGTTTAGGCGGCTTCGTTCAGGAGCCGCCCTGTTTATAGCTGATTAAATGAAAAACACTTTAGCGTTTTGAAATTGACTGACTATATAAGGAGGAAATTATGAAAGACTATCGTTCTCTCGCGGCGGACGTACAGGAGTATATGGTTGCAATGAGAAGAGAGCTCCATAAGCGCCCCTGCCTGACCGGCGACGAACGCGAAACGACCGAATTTATCGAACAACAGATGATCGAGATGGGGATCCCGTACCACATCGATTCGCTTTTCAATCTTGTCGCCAAAATTGAAGGGAACCCCGGGAAACGAATCGCACTTCGCGCCGACACAGACGCGCTCCCGATGAAGGAAGATACAGGGCTTTCGTTCTCCTCCGAAAAAGAAGGCGTTATGCATGCCTGCGGCCATGATTTTCATGTTGCGAACCTTCTTGGCGTAGCAAAGGTCTTACATGAAACCAAATCAGACCTCAATGGAACCGTCTATCTCTGTTTCCAAATGGGCGAAGAACAGTCTATGGGTGCCTTGGAGCTTCTCGAGTACCTTGAAGAGCAGGGCGGCGTCGATACTTGCTTCGGCGTCCATGTCAATGGCGGAGCCCATACCGGGACAATTCAGATGAAGCGCAACGAACTGATGGCCGGCTGCTCTCTTTTTACGATCGAGGTCAAAGGTCGCGGCGGTCATGGTTCGACACCCTGGGCCTGCGTAGACCCGATCAAACCCGCCTGTGAGATCCTTCTTCAAATTGCCGCCGCGCCCGCTTCCCGCTTCTCCGCGTTTGACTCGGTTGTTATCAGTCCCTGTGCGATCCAAAGCGGCAGCGCCGGAAATATCATTCCTGACAAAGCCTATATCGAAGGAAACTTTCGCTATTTTCGTGATGGCCTCTTCGAAAAAATCGTAGAAACCATCGATACCATCACGACATCAACCGCCAAAGCATACGGCGTAGAAGCAATCCTCCACCTCCCGCCGCACAATTCGCCCCCGATGCTGATCGAAGACGCGTCATACGACCGCCTCGAAAAGGTGCTAACGCAACAGGGTATCAATCTGGAAGTTGTCCCGGAGCCGTGGATGGGTTCGGATAACTTTGCCGAATATCTCAAAAAGTATGGCGGAATTTACTGTTTCGGCGGCGTAACCAAGGAAGGGAGTATTCCCTATCCGGTCCACAATGTAAAATTTAACCCGGATGAAGCCGCGCTCGCCGTTTTTTGCGAAATGTTTATCGCCTATACCGACGAATTCTTGAACGAATCCAGATAACAGAATCAAAAAAGCTCCCATCAGACGATGGGAGCTTTTTGTTTGTTCTTGATATTCCGACGGAAGTCAGCTTTCGTTTTTACGAGTCTACGGGTTTCCCCCACCCTCTGGGGGCGTCGCTTCCGGCGGCGTTCCCTCCGGCGGTGTCACGCGTCTGGCGGCGTTACCTCCGGATCGGTAACTTCAGGCGTAGTAACCTCTGGAGTTGTTACCTCGGGCGTGGTTACCTCCGGCGTTGTAACTTCAGGAGGCTTCGACGACTCATTCTTAAAGAAGTAAACCGTGATGACATGCACCTTCGCATCTTCATCATAATATCCGGCAACCGAAATAATCCCGGAACTGTGGGATCCCTTTACCGCGGAAATGATCGTCTCGGAAACCTGCAGCTCCATACCGGGCTTAACGTCCGCATCAGCATAGGTATAGGACATCGTGTTGATCGCCTTGTTATAGTCAACCTTTCCGGACGGGGCCTTAAATCCACTGTTCAAAAGATTGCTTGCGACATATCCGGCCGCAGTTGATGCCGAAAATTTCGGTTTTTCAACCGGCGGGGGCGGAGGCGCGGGCTTTCTTGAAGGAATCGTATTGAGCGGTTTCGGCCGGGAATCCTTGGTATCGGTCGCGTGTGTTTTTACATAGTCAAGAATCTTTTGACAGGCGGTTCTTGAAAGATGAATCCCGTCGCTCAAATCGATGTATTCGTTTTTGATTGCGCCGGTTTTCTTGTCGAGAAGCAGATCTTCGTATACGTTGAGATAACGGAGTCCGCGCTCCTTCGCAAATTCCAACAGCGCATCATTATACTCTTTGACCGTCTTATTCGAAAGCGTTTTGTCGGGGCAGGTCGCGCTGATCGGCGGCACCGTCATGATGATGATCTCCGCATATTTATAAGCTTTTTCAAGCGCGTCAATCATGTCGCCGTAGCACTCGATAAACCAATCGGGGTCTTTATTAAGAAGGTTATTTGTCCCGAACGATATCACTATCCGCCGCGGTTGGGTCATCGTCACCGCTTTCGGAATCGTTACCGGGTTGTCATAGCCATACCAATAAATTCCGGGGTGATTGGTCGCCGACTGAATTCCCATCCCGACAACGCCCATCACATTGACCAGCGGCATCAAACCAAACATATAGAGCCGCTCGGTATTGCTGTCCCCGATAAAAAGGGTGTCGTCGAGATATTTTTGTCCGGCGTCCGCGGTTTTCATCAGGATGGTTCCTTCATACTCCGGGTGATCCTTGATAAACTGTTCCGAAGTATCTTTTTCCTCAACCGCTACCGTACGCATCGCAAACGGAGCCCTCGAAGACGCGCTGCTAATCGCTCCCGCGGTATTCGGTGGCAGTAAAAGCAAGACGACCAAAACGGAAGACAAAAGAACCGCTATCGACGACAAGGCAACGATCAGCGTTCTTTGTCCTTTTGCTTTTTTCTTCTTCGCTTTGGCTGGTTGCGTTTTGACTTTGTGAGTTTTATACTCCATCGCGTCAATTCACCTCGTTGGCCGAAGAATTATTTTTTTTCCTCTTCTTTGCATTCGTCGCAGTCACAGCTGATATCAAACTCAAGCTTTTCGCCGCAATTCGGGCAGTTGATGTCTCCGTCTAACAGCGTGTCTTCATCAATACAGATGATTTCATGACACTTCGGGCATTCCACATCATAAAGAAGTTCGTCGTCATCATCGTGGTGATGGCAACCGCAATCACATTCTTCGTCGTCATCTTCGAAGAGGCTGTCAAGGTCATCTTCGATATCATCGAGGCTGTCGCAAACGGCGTCAAAACCGTCATACAGGTTGCTGAGATCATCGTCGACCTCAGAGATTTTTTCTGCCATGGAAGAGAGAAGGTCCATCATCACATCGACGATTTTTTGTTCCTTTTCCCCAAATTTCAGTTCGCTGCCTTCCATAAGGCCTTTCAAGTAGGCCATCTGTTCTGTCAAGCTCATATCTTCTCCTTTGTTCTATACAATCATCTCTCGTATTTGAATGCTATGCGCGTTCCATATACTCTCCGGTACGCGTATCAATCCTGATCTTCTCTCCCTCTTCAATGAAGAGCGGAACGCGGATTTCCGCGCCGGTCTCAAGCGTTGCAGGCTTGAGGGTGTTGGTTGCGGTATTTCCCTTGAACCCGGGATCGGTCTGGGTGATAACCAGTTCGACAAAGAACTGCGGCTCAATTCCAAATACCTTTCCTTTATAGGACAATACCTTGACGTCGCTGTTTTCCTTGACGAACCGGAAGCTGTCCGGCAGGTCTGATTCGGCGATCGGCGTCATCTCGTAAGTCTCTTTGTCCATGAAATAGTAAAGGCCGCCGTCATTGTAGGAATATTCCATGTCGCGCCTGTCGATAAATGCGCTTTCAAACTTTTCAGACGGGTTGTATGTTTTTTCTGTTATACCCCCGGTGATAACATTCTTGATCTTGGCGCGGACAAACGCCGCCCCCTTACCCGGTTTTACATGCTGAAACTCTACAATCTGAAAGACGCTACCGTCCTCTTCAAATGTTACGCCGTTCCGAAATTCTCCGGCAGAAATCATAAACTTACTCCTTTAATCTGATAATTGATTTATTTTATCACAAAAAGCTATGACAAATCAACAAACAACCTGTAAATACCCGTTCTCGTCCCGCTAAAGAATTATCAAATCGGTCGGACTGTTGGTCAGGTTTTCGTTTCCGTCTTTCCTCAATACTACCATATTCTCGATCCGGACGCCGAACTGTCCGGGCAGATAAATCCCGGGTTCGATCGTCATAATCACGTTTTCCGAAAGAACTCCGTCATAGAGCGGGCTTGCGTTCGGACGCTCATGCACTTCAAGCCCTAGCGAATGCCCAAGACCGTGTCCAAATCTTCCTTCATACCCTGCCGCGTAAATGATATCGCGCGCAACTTGGTCGAGTTCTTTTCCCGTCATCCCGGCCTTTGCTTGTTCCCTCGCGGCAAGGTGCGCCGAAAGAACCGTATCATAAACCCGTTTCATCTCGTCGGTCGCAAATCCAACGGCAACTGTCCTCGTCATATCGCTGCAGTATCCGTCTTTCTTCGCGCCGTAGTCCATGGTGACAAAGTCACCTTTTTCAATCCTTCTATCCCCCGGAACGCCATGCGGCATTGAACTCTTGTTTCCGCTGACGACAATCGTTTCAAACGCAAACCCATCGGCCCCGTTTTTCCGCATATGATACTCGAGTTCAGCGGCTACCTCCTGCTCGGTCATCCCCGGAACAATGAACCCGCAAATGGAGTCAAACGCGCTATCGGTAATCGCCTGCGCCGCTTTGATTGCGTCAATCTCTTTCTGTTCCTTGACCGATCGCAAATCAAGAACCGCCTTTGTGAGGCTTCCGTCCGAAACAAAATCAACCCCGCCTACCGCAGTCTTTAGCTTCTGAAAACGTCCGATCGCCATCTCGTCCTCAACCAGAACGCGCGCAATTCCCTTCTCCTTTAGGTAGCCGGCGATCTGTGCGTTCAAATCATTTTCCTGAAGTACTACCCGGGCATCTCGAATCGTTTTCGACGCAATTTCAATATACCGAAAGTCAACGATAAAGAGGGCGTCGTCCGGCGCAACCAAAAGAGTTCCCGCGCTCGACCGGAACTCCGTAAGATACCAGCGATTACAATCCTTCTCTACCAAAGCTCCCGTAAACCCCAAGCCCAACGCTTTTCTAAGTTCTGCGATTCTAGCCATAACCATCCCATCCGTTTCGTAATTTATTCAGCCAGTGACAAATAGATTCTTCTCATTTCCCGCGCATCCTCCGCCTGGGTTCCGTCGGATTCGCAGATAAAATGCGGCGTCAGCTTCATTTCGGCGACAAGTTCAAGAAGCGGCTCAGGGTCAGGTCCGAAAACCGTGTCCGAAAATGTAAGATGCCGTTTCTCTCCACCGGACGTATACTCGATCTTACTAAAATGCGAGTGAAAGATTTTGAGCCTCGCCTGTCCTACCGCATTCTCCATCGTCTTAAGAATCGCGGCGTAGTCGTCCTTCCCTTTAATCCCGCCCCCACTCCGCGCGTTCAGATGTCCGAAATCAATACAGGGAATCACCCGCTCGTCTACTGCGGAGAGCTTCATTACCTCATCGAGACTCCCGAGCTGGCCAATTTTTCCCATCGTCTCAGGGCAGACGACCAGGTCGGAATACCCGGCTTGATCAAGCGCATCGATTCCTTTTTTTAGCGTATTAGCGGCGATTGCTATCGCCTCTTCCCTTGAAAATGTTCCGACCGAACCGGAATGAACGACCATCCGTGTCCCGCCCATTGCCCGAAGCGCCTTCGCCGTCTCAAGCATATACCGAATACTGTTCATCCGCTTTTCTTCGTCCACACTGGCAAGCGAGATATAGTACGGCGCATGCGCGCTCATCTCAATTCCATAGATCCTGCATTCTTCTTTTAAGACCGCAGCATTTTCGTCGCTCATGCGAACGCCCCGTCCGAACTGGTATTCGAACGCGTTCAGTCCCATCTCTGCCGCATATTTTGGGACGTCGGAAAACGACTTATATTTTTCCTTAAAACTGTCGGAGTTTCCGGCAGGTCCGAAAAAAGCCTGGCTCATGTTGTCCTCCGTTTCAGTTTTTTGAGAATCGGCCGCTCTAGAAGGCGTTTGATCCACGCCCCGTTATGCCTGTCAGGTCCAATCGGATCCAGCAAAACCGACCGGAAACCACATCTCTTCGCAAAGAGTATGTCGGTAAAGATCTGGTCTCCAACCATCGCGACGGCCTTCGGGCGTACCCCGAGAATCGCTAGAACTTCATGTCTCTTTTTTGTTGAGGGCTTCCCGACTTCATATAAAAAAGGCAATCCCGCGTCTTTTGCAAACGGCGAAACCCGTATCTTTCGGTTGTTCGAAACAATCACCATCTCAATACCGGCCTGCCGGACTTCCTCAATCCAATCCCTTACCTGTGCCGGAACATCCGGCGCCCCATCCTCCGCAAGCGTATTGTCGATATCAAGCGCAACGCCCTCAATCCCGTTCTTTAAAAAAAACTCTACCGGAATATCGGTGATGCGGGGAAAGTAGAAGTCGGGGGTTAGGCTCATTGTTCTCTCCTTTTGCGTCGGGTCTATAATGTCTCATTGAATGCGTTGATTGCTAGAACGACCCGGTCGTTGAAGTCTCCCTCCATCGAATCCGCATAATCTGTCATGAAAATCGGAAGAACGGTAAACCAATCCGGAAACGATTCCTGTTCAAGCAGCGTTTCGTTAAAATTCTCCGCCATATCCAACTGAGACCACCCGGTTATGGTACGAAAAATACTCCCGCTGTCATATTTCCCGGTCATCTGAACTTGATTTACCCGAAACTTATCCCGGTCGAGGTTCGGGTTTTCTGTTAACGTTTGGTATTCCGCCCCGATTCCCTCAAGCATACTTTCTTTATCATTCTTATCATGCCATACCGAACGAATCGACTCTTCATACGAATAGAACTTCGCCCCGTCCTTCTGTTCCGCTTTTAGAAGCATCACGATGCCGGATCCCCCGTCGGTCACGTCGGAATACCGAAGTTCCGAAAGCGGCTGAGAAACCGGGTCAAACCGGACATAATCCAAAAGCGAACGCCCCTCGTAGCGAATCTCGTCAAGGTCGCGGAGAAAATCAGAAATGTCCGCCTCCCCGGTATAGATATGTTGAATATCAAAAAGGATCATTTCCTTCTGCGTTTCGCTCAAAAAACGGAGAACATCCAAAACGGAATCCGCGAGCGGCCCCGAAACCAGTCCGTGCGTTGTAACCCATTCGCCGTCCAGCCGGGTAATACGGACATCAAAATACCGGACGCCGCGGCAGAGCAGTTCGTATGCGGACGATTTTTGCGCCCGGGCCATCCGAACAAAAATTCCGCTCCCAACAAAGCTCACAGCGCGGTTGTTGAGAATTGATCCTTCGCCCTCTTGCGGATCAACCTGTGAACGTTTCGAAATCCGGTCGGAAAACGCATCATGAGCACCGAGCATTGCGATATCGACAACTCTCGGATTGCCCTTGATTGAGTCTCCTAAGATGTTTGAATAGTCCCGATCAGTAAACCGGTCATTTGTAAAATTGAACTGCGGTAAACCGACCAACAGCAGGAGAGCAACCAGAACAACTGCTATCAGCAACAGAAAAGCTATGATACGAACCAATACTTTTTTCATGATCTATTCGCCTGTTTTCATTCGCGTGATACCTAATTATTATATCATATCTCCGTCGCAAAAACACCAAAAAACCCACCGCTTTCGCGATGGGCTTCCTGAACTTATTTAAATTTGCGTTTACGGGCCGCTTCGGATTTTTTCTTGCGTTTAACCGAAGGTTTCTCGTAATGCTCACGTTTTCTGACTTCCGCCAGAACGCCCGAGCGCGCACACTGGCGCTTAAAGCGGCGCAGAGCGCTGTCTAGGCTTTCATTTTCTTTGAGTCTTACTTCCGACACTGTATCTTTTTCCCCCCTTAGCCAAAATGGCGAGGTCTTTTTTTCACAAACATTATTATAAAACGCGAGGAGCATAAAAGTCAAGCAAATCTGTCATTTTACCACGATATTTACAATCTTCCCTGCGACATAAATGCGCTTGACAACTGTTTTTCCGGCAATCTCCGCCGCTACCGCCGGGAGTTCGGAAGCTTTCGAAAACGCCTCTTCCTCTGCCGTCCCTTCGGCGACCCGAATTGTTCCGCGAAGACGTCCGTTAACCTGAACGGCAATTTCCGTCTCGGTATCGCGACATTTTTCCTCGTCGTAGGTAGGCCAGCTTGTCTCTGAAATCTGTCCCTTGTTTCCGACCATCTGCCAAACTTCCTCGGTCAGATGCGGCGCAAACGGATTCAGAAGCTGAAGGAAAATTGAAAGCTCTCCTCTAGTTATCGAACGCTTATCATATATTTCGTTGATCAGCGCCATAAGCGATGCGATCGCGGTATTAAACTTGAGCTGCTCAATATCGTCGCTTACCTTTTTGATCGTGCGGTGAAAACTCGGTTCAAGGTCGGATGACAATCCGCTTTCCTCGTTTACGATATCGAGAAGAGCAAAGGTGCGGTCTAGAAACCGCTTAGAACCCTTGATGCTCTCGTTTGACCAGGTCGCGGTCTTTTCGAAGTCACCGATGAACATCTCGTACATCCGCATGGTGTCGGCGCCGTACTGGTCGACAACATCGTCGGGGTTGATGACGTTTCCGCGGGATTTCGACATCTTCTGGCCATCCTCGGCGAGGATCATGCCCTGGCTGGTACGCTTCGCGTAAGGTTCCTTGGTCGGAACTACGCCGATGTCATAGAGGAACTTGTGCCAAAATCTCGAATAGAGAAGATGAAGCGTCGTATGCTCCATTCCGCCGTTATACCAGTCTACCGGAGTCCAGTAATCAATCGCGTCCTTCGATGCGAGCGACTCGCTGTTGTTCGGATCGGTATAGCGAAGGAAATACCAGGAGGAACCGGCCCATTGCGGCATCGTGTCAGTCTCGCGCTTCGCAGGCCCGCCACAGCAGGGGCAGGTCGTATTGATCCAGTCGGTCATCCGCGCAAGCGGAGATTCCCCATCAGCGCCCGGTTCGAAATCCTCGACATCCGGCAAAACAAGCGGGAGTTCGCTCTCAGGAAGCGCAACATAGCCGCATTTCTCACAGGAAACTATCGGAATCGGCTCTCCCCAAAACCGCTGGCGTGAAAATACCCAGTCGCGGAGCTTATAGTTGACTTTTCCCTCTCCGAGACCCTTTTCGGCGAGCCATTCGACTATCGCCTTCTGAGCCGCCTCGACAGAAAGTCCGTCAAGGAACCCGGAGTTGACCATCGTCCCGGTCTCGATATCGGTAAAGGCCTCGTTCTCGATATCGCCGCCGGCGACAACCTCGATGATCGGAAGCGAAAACGCCTTGGCAAAGGCATAATCGCGGGTATCGTGCCCCGGAACCGCCATTATCGCGCCGGTTCCGTAGCTCGAAAGTACGTAATCAGAAATAAAAATCGGAATTTCTTTTCCGTTAACCGGGTTGATCGCCCGGATTCCCTTGATCTCAACGCCGGTCTTATTTTTGTTGAGTTCGACGCGCTCAAGTTCGCTCTTTTTCGCCGCTTCTTCCCGATAGCCCTTGATTTCTGAAAAATTTTCAATCCTGTCTTTCCAGAGGTCCAGATACTCGTGTTCCGGCGACATAACCATATAGGTCGCGCCAAAGAGCGTATCCGGACGGGTTGTAAAGATCTGAATTCTTTCTTTCTCTGTCGTTTCAAACCAGACCTCAGCTCCCTCGGAGCGCCCGATCCAGTTAATCTGCTGCGCCTTGACGCGGTCGATATAATCGACGTCGGCAAGGTCGTCGATCAGCCGCTGGGCATATTTCGTAATCGCCAGCATCCATTGACTTTTTACCTTGCGGATAACGTCGCTTCCGCAGCGTTCGCAGACACCGTTAACAACCTCTTCGTTCGCGAGAACAACCTTACAGGAGGTACAGAAGTTGACCGCCATCTCTTTTTTATAGGCAAGCCCTTTGTGGAACATCTGAAGAAAGATCCACTGGGTCCATTTATAATATTCTGGATCGGTCGTATTGATTTCTCTCGACCAGTCAAACGAAATCCCGAGCGCCTTGATCTGTGCCTTAAAATTCGCGACATTGTCCCTCGTAACAATCGCCGGATGAATTTTATTTTTGATCGCGAAGTTCTCGGTCGGAAGTCCAAAAGCATCCCACCCGATCGGATAAAGAACGTTATATCCCTGCGTCCGTCTCTTGCGGGAAATTACGTCCATCGCGGTATAAGGTCTCGGATGTCCTGTATGGAGTCCTGCCGCAGAAGGATACGGAAACTCGACTAAAATGTAGTATTTTTTCCGCGGATCATTGTTTTTGGCAAAAAAAGTTCCCTCTTTGTCCCAAATCTCCTGCCATTTCTTTTCAATCCGTTTAAAATTATAGTCTCTCGCCATCATGTCCCCTTCACTGTTTCTGCAAAAAAATTAAAGCTCAATTTCAACCGGAACCGCATCCGCCCAAAGCCGCTCAAGCGAATAGAATTCTCTGGCTTCCGCATGAAAAACATGTACAATTACCGTGCTGTAATCGACAAGAACCCAACCGCCGTTCGGTTCTCCCTCTACGCCGTAAGGTCTTACGCCCATCTCGGAAAGCTTATATTCAACCTCGTCGGCAAGCGCGCGAACCTGTGTATTGCTTTCGCCGGATACGATTACAAAGTAGTCGGCGATAATCGTAAGATCCTCAACCTTTAATATTTTGATATCGACGCCAAGTTTGTCGTCCAATACCTTCGCAATGGTTTTAGCCAATTCTAATCCTGTCATTCTTCCTCCGTTATCCGTTTGCCCCTTCTTCGGGCGTCTGTTCCTCCGGTTTCGGCTCAAGAGCCGCCTTCTCATCAGGCGTCAGCAAAGCGGGATCAACCCAATCGTTTCTCGTATTCTGAATCTCTATCGCCTTCAAATCTGCTTCGTGAACATCATCCCGATACGGTCTCATGTACATGTTGAGCAAATCGGTTAGCTGCTTTAGATGAACCGAATATACGTCTACGCCGTAAGCGCCGTATCGCTGAACCGGCTCGCCCGGAACGCGGAATACGCGAATGCTTTCCATATTGAGTTCTTTCGCCTCATTGAGGAGCTGAATCATCTCCTGAATGGTAAGATTCGACTCAACCTGATCCCGAATATTTTTCGTAATCGAAATCATTTCGGAGGTTGACATCGTAAAGAGCTTTTCCATAAGCCCCTTCATAAAGAGCTGCTGCATGCCCATTCTGTCGATGTCTGCGTGTTCATAGTTGCGGTAGCGGACAAATACTTCCGCCGCCTCGCCGTTCATCTCATTGTCTCCCGGTTTCAGGACAAAATGGCCTTCGATATCAATCGGTTCCGCGTCGGGAGGAAGAACTACGTTGACGCCGCCAATCATATCGACCGCGTTCCGAAAGCCCTCCATCGTAATCATCACATAGCCGTCTATTGTAATTTGAAGCTGATCGTGAATTGTCTCAAGTAGAGGTCCGATTCCAATCGCGGGCTCCCCCTCCTCGGGCTTTTTGTCCGTAATGCCCCATTGGTAGAGTCCGTTGATCTTTCCGTAAGGAACAATGTCTCCGACATAGGTGTCCCGCGGAATCTGTAAAACCGTCGCTTTGTTCGCCTCGCGATCGAAGTTTATGAGCATGATGACGTCGGTCATCTTCACCTTGCGTTCGTCGTTGCCTTCGAGCGTGCTGTCCGAGTCTACCCCGACGACAAGGATGTTGAGCGTCTTTTCCTTCAAATAGTCTGGTGTCTGCATCTCTTGCTTGATCACATATGCGGTCGTCTCATTCGAAAAAAACCTCGAATTCAGGACAATAAAAACCGACGAAAGCAAAAGCGCGAGAATCACAAGAATAACCCCAATCCGAAGCGGAATATTCTTTTTCTTCTTTTCTCCCTTGGCTTTCTTTCTTTTTTCCTTTTTAGTAAGAGTCGTATCGATCTCTTTTTCATTCCCTACAATCAAATCGCCCTGTTCCTCGGTCGTGTCTTTCTTAAACAACGCCATCAGTTTTCTCCTGTCTTTTTCGTCTTCAACAAAAGATCGTTGTATGTACGAATGGTATTGATATCGACATATTTTCTATATTTCATCAAGTGTCCTACCTGCCGGCTGAGGACATCCATGATCGCCTCGTCGAGAGATTCGTAGGCAAGCTTACGAATCTCGTCCATATCCTTGAAATCCCGGTCGTCCGAAATATAATCTGCCAAAAAAACGATCTTTTCAAGCAATGTCATTCCTGCGCATCCGGCGGTATGGTGGGAGATTGCGTCGGCAATTTCATCGTCCAACCCAAGCGTTTCTTTCGCATAAATCCCGCCGCCGTATGCATGCCAAACGGGGAAACAATGTTCAATTTCATCAACGTCGATTATATCAGAGCGCTCTATCATTTGCAATAAACGCTCCTTCGGAAACTCCTTCGCGATATCGTGAAGATAGCCCGCGATCTCGGCGCGTTCCGGGTCTTCCCGGTACCGATCCGCAAGCTTTCTCGCCTCTTTCGCAACACATTCCGTATGAAAAAAACGTTCTTCCGAAAGGTTGTCTTTTGCAATGTTTCTCGCTTCTTTTACTGTCATAGTCCGTCCACTGTCAATATAGATTCTTATTTTTAAGATAGTTGGCGACATCGCTGTCAAGATAGGAACTGACGTCCTTGCCGTTTCTGATATCATTGCGAAGTTCGCTCGAACTGATTACGAGTGGTTCGAAATGCAGAACAATGATCTCGGCGCCAAGCCGTTTCATTTTTGCAACCGCTTCCTGTAAAAGCCTGTCCTTCGGATCCCGCGCCGCAACGACAAGCGTCACGAGCGAAAGAATTCTTCTGTACCTGCTCCATGTCGTAAAACTCTCGATCATATCGCCGCCGATCAAAAGATAAATCCGGTACCCCGGATATTTCTTCTGAAGGCGTTTGATCGATTGAATCGTATAGTTCCTGCTTTTTCTTCCCTGGTGTTCAAACTCGCTGATTACAACATTCCCGAGCTTCTTGAAACTGCGCGCCATTGCTGCGCGGTGGAAAAAATCGATTCCGCCGCTCTCCTTATGGGGCGACGTTGATGTCGGAAGAACGACGGTGACGTCCGGATTTACCGCGTCAATCGCCGCTTTCAAAAGTCGCTCGTGTCCTTTATGCGGCGGATTGAATGCCCCGCCGAACAACAGAAGCTTGTTCTGCATCTATCTTACTCCATACCGGTCGATCTCTTTATTTCTCTTATAAAGTACAAACCGGCGCCCAATAATCTGAACCGATTCGGCCGACAACTTGTCCGCAAGAAGATTCGCCGCCTCCCTCGCTGTATACTCCGAGGATTCCTGTACGCTAAGTTTAATTAGCTCCCGCGCTTTTAGCGCTTCTCCGACGCCGGTTACGACCGCATCGTCAATTCCGTTTTTTCCGATCTGATAGACCGGTTCAAGGCCGTTGGCCTCTTTCCTTAAAGTTGCCCGTTCTTTCGAGGTCATTCGTTTCCCCTTATTCTCTTAATATTTCTCAACTTAAATCCAAGTTTTCTCAAAGCGCGTCCCCGGTGACTGATCGCGTTTTTTCTTGTTTCCGAGAGTTCCGAAAAACTCCGGTTTCCGACGGTATAAAAAACAGGATCGTATCCAAATCCACCCTCGCCCCTGCGTTCATAGCCGATATACCCCTCGGCATATCCCGTCGCGCTGATCTCTTCGCCATTCGGTAGAATCGCGAAGACAACGGAGACAAACCAGGCTCTCCGGTCATTTTCCGGGAGTCCTTCGAGATTTTTTAGAAGCTTCTCAATGTTCTTGTCATGGTCGCATTCATCGCCGGCATACCGCGCCGTATGAACCCCGGGAAGCCCGCCGAGTGCCTCTACCATCAGTCCCGAATCATCCGCGACAACCGCGTAGCCGGTCAGCGCTTTAACCGCCTTTGCCTTGATTTCGGCATTTTCAAAAAACGTTTTCCCGTTTTCTTCCGGATCGCATACAATTCCCGCCTCTTTTAGCGAGATCGCCGTATACCCGATGGAAGCAAGTACTTCTTCGATCTCAATCAGCTTTCCTTGATTATTTGTTGCCGCGACAAATGTATCCATCTTCATATCTTACCTGCTCCATGTGAATAAAAATTTAAGAAAAGAGCGCTTTTGCAAATTCTTCGGCATTAAATTCCATCAAATCTTCGATTTTTTCTCCTACGCCGACATATCGAACTGGAATTCCAAGCTTTTCTTTGATCGCGATAACCGATCCGCCCTTTGCCGTCCCGTCGAGTTTGGTCAAGACAATTCCGCTGACTCCGGCGTCGGTCGCAAATTGCGCCGCCTGGTTGATCGCGTTTTGCCCGGTCACGGCATCAATGACAAGAAGCGTCTCTATCGAAGCCTCCGGCGCAGCTTTGTGGATCGTCCGCGTCATTTTCGAGAGTTCTTCCATCAGATTTTTTTTGGTGTGAAGCCTTCCCGCCGTATCACAGATAACAAGATCGGCACCGCGCGCCCCAGCGGAACTGACCGCGTCGTAAATAACCGCCGACGGATCGTTCGCCCCGCTGATCATCTCTACGCCGCTTCTCGCCGCCCAAACTTCAAGCTGCTCAACTGCCGCCGCGCGAAAGGTGTCCGCCGCGCCAAGTAAAACAGTGTGTCCCTCGTTGCGGTACAGGTTCGCGAGTTTTCCCGCCGTTGTCGTTTTTCCGGCGCCGTTGACCCCGATCAAAAGAATAACCGCGGGCTTCCCGGAAAAATCCAATGCCCGGTCGGCCCTTAGCATATCCGCTACAATCAGGGCAAGTTGTTCCTTCGCCTGGTCAGCATCTGTAATCAAGAGTTCCTTAACCCGCTTGCGAAGCGCCTCAACGATCGATACAGAAACGTCGAAACCTGCATCCGCAAGAATTAGCTTTTCCTCAAGTTCATCGAAAAATTCGTCGTCCAGTTTCTCCGATGAAAAGGTAAATGCAACGCTGTCTAGCGTCTTCTTGAGCCCGGATTTGATCTTATCAAAAAAAGACATATGCTACTCCATGTATAACTCTGTTGGTTTATCCAATTTGTATTTTGTTG
>CAZGYK010000015.1:12990-16955 GCA_964530485.1 uncultured Oscillospiraceae bacterium | reverse complement strand
AACATTACAATTCTGTGAACTGTTTCCAGTTGCCGAAGCGGCGGTCAACGTGTATAATTAATCCGTACGTCGTTGAGCTGGGAATGCAAAAGCGCCGTAAAGCAATCGACGAAGAAAGAGATTGGAGAGATTATGAAGACTGCTACGATTCGCGTGATCGCGTTGATTTTATGTGTTGCAATTGTGTTTGGGTTTGCGGCAACATTTGTCCTGTTCCCGAGCGAGAAAAAGAAGGAGAACCTGCCTGCAAATGCGATTGGGTGGACCCCTGAAACGGTTATTATCAAATTTGATGGTGCAGATGATGTTCTCGCAGATGAGTATGTTTACTATGCTCTTGCTGCGAGGAGCGGATTTGAAGCAGAAAATGGCGGAACCGGCGTTTGGGAAGCCTATGATTTTTTGAGTGATAGCTTTTTGACCCAGATCGACAACATGCTGATTCAAGCGAATGTATATATTGCGTGGGGAAAAGATGAAGGATTTGAGCTCTCCGAAGAGGATATGGCAGAAATTGAAACCCGCGTAAATGATCTCAAAGCGCAGGCAGAGACCAAGGGGATCAGTTTTGAAGAGTTTCTGAAGGAAGGAAATCTGACCGAAGAACTTTTTAGGAGGGGCTGTTACCGCGAAAGCTATGTTAGCAAATTTCAGTATGACTTTATGACGTTAGACAACCCTGCGATTCAAGTAAGCGAAGAAGACGTTGATAACTTTATCAAGGAAAAGGGTGTCCTCGGGGCAAAACACATCCTTGTGAAGAATGACGAGGGCGAGGACGTAGAAGAGAACCGTAAGGCAGCTGAATCGATCTTGGAGCGAATTAAAAATGGAGAAGATTTCGATGAGCTCATGAAGGAACTGTCCGAAGACGGTGGACTTGAGGGCAGCCCGAATGGATATACGTTCGCGACAGGTCAGTTTGTGCCCGAGTTTGAGGATATGACAAAGGTACTGGAAATTGGCGAAGTCAGCGAGATCGTTGAAAGTGAATTCGGTTATCATATTATCAAGCGGATCGAAATCGATCGTTCCGAAGCAAAGGCGATGGCGCAGGACGCCAAGTATAAAGCGAAGTTAGATGAATACATGACAAAGTTGAACCCTGTAAAAACCGAGGCGCGCGAGGCGATTAAGATTCAAGATATTCTCCCGGTTCTGTAAGAATTTGAAATAAAAATATGATATGATAACGGGTAGAGAAATCTACCCGTTTATATTTGAAAGGAGAATGGCATGAAATATCCTTTTCCGATGATAGACTTACATCTCCATCTCGATGGCGCAATCGAACCGAAAACGCTCATGGAACTTGCAAGGGAGCGGGGAATCTCTCTTCCAGCCGATACGCTTGAAGCGTTTATTCCGTATGTTGTTGTAGATCCGAGTTGTAGAAGTGTCAACGAGTATCTCGAGAAATTTGAACTTCCGACCAGAATTCTTCAGGATCGCGACGCATTGGTTCGCGTATCTAGAGAGCTTGTTGAGCGGCTAAGTGAACAAGGCTTGGCCTATGCCGAAATCCGGTTTGCACCACAGCTTCATATTAAAAATGGGATGACCCAGCGCGAAGCGGTAACAGCCGTTATCGACGGTATCAGAAAAGGCAAGGAAGGAAGAGAGATTGAAATCGGATTGATTCTTTGCGCGATGTCGTTAGGGGATGCTTCCCTTAACCGAAAGGAAAACTTGGAGACGGTTTCGATCGCGGAGGAGTTTCTTCAAAAGGGCGTAGACGCCATTGATCTTGCCGGGGCTGAAGGTCTTTGTCCGCTTTCGGATTTTATCGATATTTTTGATCTCGCGAGAGAGCTGAAGATCCCGTATACGTGCCATGCCGGGGACAGCCAGGGCCCAAACACAGTTCGAACAGCAATTGTTGACTTTGGGAGCAGGAGAATTGGACATGGGCACCATATTTTCGATGATCCCGAGCTTTGTAACATGGCGCGTGACCTCGGCGTAACGCTTGAAATCTGTTTGACGAGCAATATCCAATGTGAGACCCAACCAAGTTATAAAGAGCATCCTGCAAAGAAACTGCTTGAGATGGGGATTGCGGTGACGCTAAATACCGATAATCCGGAGATTGCTGGCGTAACACTCGAAAGCGAATATGACGTAGCTTTGGAGCAGGCCGGATTTACGAAAGAAGATCTGATTCGAATGAATCTCAATTCAGCGAAAGCGTCCTTCCTTCCGAAAGATAAAAAAGAAAAGTTGATCGCGAAATTGAAGACATTTCAGGAGTAGAAGACATAAAAAACCGCCGGGCAAAAAGCCCGGCGGTTTGTGTTTCTTATGGCATTTTGATTCGGTGGAGCGTCACGTCGTAGAAAGTTGACTTGCTCTCATCGTAAAACTCCCTCAAACAGATCGTATCATCCTCTTTAAGAATAAAGGTTCGGTCAAAGAAGAAGTTTTCACCGTCTTGTTCGTAAAGAAGTAAAAGGCGCTGTTCCTCCGCTACATAGTCGATATGCCCGGAGACCTCTTCCTCAATTTTCCAGTTTCCCGTATTCCATCCGTCGGGATACTCTTCGTCTGGAATCGTATAGAGCATTTTGAAGTTGCCCTCTTTATCTACCGTAAGAACTTCGACGAAATTCTTCGCGGTACTGTCAAAGAACGCAAATTCATCGCTGATCCAGGCGCCCTCAAGGAAGGTGACAATTTCGGCTTTCTCACGCTTGTTCTGTTGCATCGGTACGATAATCAACATGATGATTGCGGCAAGAAGCGCAAAGATCGCAAGAACAACAACGGCGACAAGAAGCTTTGAGGTTTTATTGCCATGGGCTTCTCGGGGTGGAGCGTCAAAAGAGTTTTCAAGCGCTTTTCGCTTTTTCTCTACTGCCGGAACCGACTGTGCGATCGGGGCCGCTTCCAGAGGTTCTTCAACGGGTTTCTCCTCGGCTACTATCGCAGAGTCATCCATGTCAGGATGATAGGTAAAACCCGACATCTCAGAGTCTGGAGCCGGCGGCGTTTCTTCAACAACCTTTGGTTCTGCTGAAATGCCAACTTGCTGAAATCCTTCGGGTGAAGTGACTTCAGGTTCGGGAGATACCACCTTAGCCGGACGTTTCGACGCCGTATCCAACATAGAGTTCAAGAGGTCGTTCACGCTTGAATTGATCGCCGGTTCGCGTTGCGCAGACAAGTCCGCGCCGCAATGTGGGCAGATGGTATCAGTTTCGTTGATTGCTCCGTTACAAGCTATGCAAGCACGTGCCATATTTATCCTCCGATATGCCGGCTGTTCAGAACACAACATAGCCGGCCGAGATTACAACATAAAAGACAGCAGTATGCTATCAACCCTATCATAATCCAATTTATGTCGTTTGTAAAGGCAACGCAGCCACAAATCCCAAATTGTAGGAGAGCGGTCCCGAAAAACAACTAGATATAGACCAAATCAGACAGAGGTATTGAATTATTTTTTCTTTTCAGGCATGATTTCGGATTCTTTTACACTGTGGGCGACAAAACCCTTCTGCTTTGCTTTCCCTTCCGGCATAACCAGATTGAGAATGATTCCGACGATAATGCCGAGGCCAATTCCGCTGAAGTTGAAGGATGCGGATCCGATGACGGCGCCGCCCATCGACAGAACTAGCATGACGGCTGCAATGCAGAGGTTGCGGTTTTTGGTAAAGTCTACATGGTTTTCGACAAGCGTACGAAGTCCGACGGATGAGATCATCCCGTAGAGTACGATACAAGCTCCGCCGAGAACCGCGTTCGGAACAGTTTCAATAACGCCGATCGCTTTTCCGAAAAAGCTGAGGATGATCGCGATAATTGCGGCAACGCGAAGAGAAGCGGGATTGTAGTTGCCTGTAGCCGCAAGAACGGCGGTGTTCTCAGAATAGGTAGTGTTCGGCGGTCCGCCGATTGCGCCGGCAGCCATCGTTGCAAGGCCGTCTCCGAGAAGTGTGCGCGGAAGTCCGGGATTTTCG
>CAZGYK010000015.1:4440-12980 GCA_964530485.1 uncultured Oscillospiraceae bacterium | reverse complement strand
CAACGGCGCCGTTCGCATAAACGTCGCCGACATGTTCAACCATAGTAACAATCGAAATCGGGGCGATCAGTGCGATAGCAGCCCAGTGGAATGAGGGAAGGACGAAGTTCGGAACTTCAACCCAGTTGCGCTGCCCAATCGCCGCGAGGTTCATTAAGGCTTCCGGAGCAAGTCCGGTTTTTACGACGATCAGAGTCAGAATGTAGCCGGAAGCGAGGGCGATTACGATCGAAGCCATCTTGAACATGCCCTTGCCGTAGCTTGAGAGGAAAATCGCGAGAAGGCAGGTAAAGAGCGCGATACCCCAGCTCCAGAAATAGCCGGCGGAGAAGAGTTCGAATCCGTTATTGCTCTGGATATTGTTGATCGCAACTCCGGCAAGGTTCAAACCAATGATAGCGATTCCAACGCCGCGGACAACCGGGGGGAACAACTTGTTAATCAGTTTGCTGCCAAAGATTTTGATGATGAGCGCGAACAACAGGTATAGAAGACCTGCGGCAATGATTCCACCCATGGCGGCGGAGATCTGTTCGGTTTTTGTTGCGCCGAACGCCGTGTTTCCGACGATGCTGCTAATAGCGGCGATAAAGGCGAAAGAGCTGCCTAAGAAAGTAGGCATCCTGCCCCCGGTACAAAGATGGAAAATGATGGTTCCGATTCCGGCGGCGAAAAGCGCGACGCCGACGTCGAGACCGGTCAAAAGCGGAACAAGAATGGTTGCACAAGACATCGCGAAAGCATGTTAGAAACCGAGCGTAAAGGTCTTGGCGAACCCGTTTTTGGGGTAATCCTTGGCCCCGGGAAACAGTTTGTCGAACATGAGTCATCCTCCAATTTTTTCTAATACGATCGATGTCGGGCAAAAAAATCCCGGCAAGCTGCAAAAGATGATCATGCAGTGCCGTTTCTATTGCGAATCATATCGCAAATGATTTGATTAAGTCTAGCATGTAGGGGGGCTATTTGTAAACAAATTGTGGACAAAAAAAGAACACAATGATTCGTTAAATTATTGTTGATTTTCACAAGAAATCATTATCGCCACCCGAAATCCGAAGAAGTGATTGCGGAGTGCTCTGAAAAACCGGCTGCAAAAGCAGCCGGTTTTTAACAAAACTATTTCGATGTGTGCCAGGCTAGGAGGTTTCCGAGTGACGTTCCAAAACCGAGCGACTCATACATTTCGCGGTCACATTCCGAACTGACCCAGATGGAGGTAATACCGCGTCGGTCCATCTCGCTAAACATGTAGTTGACGAGCTTTCGGGCAATTCCTTTTCCACGCTGATTTTCAAGCAGGAAGAAATCGTCGAAAATCCCAACTTCGTCACAGGTATAGGTAGAGAACATAAATGAGACAGAGCACATGCCAATCATCTCATTGTTGAGTTTTGCAAGGAAGAATTCAATCTGATTGTTCTTAACGGCCTGCTCGAGAGCGGCAGACTGTTTCGTTGAAAGCTGTTCCTCTTTAAGCGCATTCTTAAACAGTTGGACGAGCGGAAGAACCTTCTTGAATTCCTCAGGACGAAGCTTTTCGAAAGTTACGGTATCGGTAGAGACCGGAACCGCGGTGACAGAAGAGTCTTTGCTGCGGATTTCGACGCGCCGGATCTTGCCGCTGATCGTCTTCGGAAGTTCTTCAACAAATTCAATGATCCGCGGATACTTATATGGTGCGGTCAGCTTTTTGACAAATGCTTGGATTTCATCTTTTAGCGCATCGGTCGAGGTATACCCGGGGGCGAGCGTGATCGTTGCCTTGACAACCTGTCCGCGGATTTCGTCCGGTACGCCGGTAACGGCGCATTCCATAACCGCGCGGTGTTCCATTAGAACGCTTTCAATCTCAAACGGGCTGATACGGTAGCCGCTGCTTTTGATGAGGTCGTCGGTACGTCCAACGAACCAGTAGTTACCGTTTTCATCCGCCCACGCCATATCTCCTGTATGATAGAGGCCGTCATGCCAGACCTTTTTTGTAAGCTCTTCATCGCGATAGTAGCCGAGGAACATGCCTACCGGTGCGCCGGCGGAGGTGTCAATTGCGATTTCCCCGACAACGCCGGGTTCAACGCGGTTTCCCTCATTGTCAACGAGAAGGAGTTTATACTGCGGGCTTGGTTTGCCCATGGAACCGACAGAGACTGATTTCGAGTTGCGAAGGTTACAGATGGTCAATGTTGTCTCGGTCTGACCAAATCCCTCCATGATTTCAATTCCGGTTGCGTCTTTGATCCGCTTAAACACTTCCGGGTTGAGCGCTTCACCTGCGGTTGTAAGGTATTTTAGAGAGGAGAGGTCATATTTCGAAAGATCTTCCTGCATAAAAAACCGATACATGGTCGGAGGCGCACAAAAGGTCGTGATTTTATATTTTTCCATTGTGGAGAGAATGTCTTTTGCATCAAACTTGTCAAAGTCGTAAGTGAAGACACAGGTTTCCGCCATCCATTGTCCATAGAGTTTTCCCCAGACGGATTTTCCCCAACCGGTGTCAGAGATTGTCAGATGGATGCCGTCGCGCTGGGTATTGTGCCAGTGAACAGCGGTGATGATATGTCCGAGAGCATAGGTGTGGGAATGCGCGGCGATTCTTGGGTAGCCGGTTGTCCCAGAAGTGAAATACATCAACATGATTTCGCTTGCTTTCGGCTCGTCCTCTCCGGTCGGGCGGGGAAAGAGGGTACTCTCTTCGCGGACGGATTTGTCATAATCGATCCAACCTTCGCGTGAAGGTGAGTTGACCGTAAATCGAAGTTCAACCGTTGGGCTTTCAGAAAGGGATTCATCGACCGCGTTGGCGACAGTTCCGTCCCCGGTACAGATAATTGCCTTAACTCCGGCGGCGTTAAAACGATAGACGAGGTCCTTTGTCGTTAGAAGAAATGTCGCCGGGACAACAATCGCCCCAATCTTATGAAGCGCAACAATAATCGGCCAAAACTGGTAATGCCGTTTCAGAATCAGCATCACAACATCACCTTTTTTGATTCCGTGCTTCTTGAACAGATTGGCGGCTCTGTTGCTTTCCTCTTGAATGTCGCGAAAAGTAAAGACTTTTTCTTCCTTCTCGCGAGACAGCCAAATCATAGCGTTTTTGTCAGGATATCGCTCGGCAAGGACGTCGACAACGTCATATCCGAAGTTATAGTTTTCGGGATAATGAAAATCGATCCCGACAAGTTTTCCGTTTTGGTTGAGTGTTTCAGTGACAAATTGTTTGTAGATCCGTTCCATAATGATCCTCTCTTTTCATATACAGATAATCTTTGTTGGAAAGGGAGTAAAAATAAAAATAGCCCTCATCCCCTATGGGACGAAAGCTTCTTTCGCGGTACCACCCAAATTGTTCTGTTAAGAACCTCTTACGCATATCCAACAATATGCTTTCCGATAACGGGGAAAACCGTTCTCTCTTACTGACGGAGCTTTCAGAGGACTGCTCAAGGGTGATCGGGTTCCGAGCCCCCCACCACCTTTCACCAAACCGGCGGCTCTCTAGAGAGGATGCAAACGGAAACACTGTCCCTGTCAACGCATTTACAATTATTCAGATTGAGGTAATGATAATACACCCAAAAAAATTTGTCAAGCACTTAGATGAAAGCGAGGTTTCGAAGAATACAGTAGACAATAAGAATTGCGAGGCTTAGATAGAACCAAATCCAGAATCCCCGAAACCGGCGGTCTTCTTTTCGAAGGAAGACATTCAAAATGGCATGAATCATCAGGATCAGCAAAAGAATCGCAACGAGTACCGGAAGCGGGTTGTAACGTATTGATTCAAGGAAATGAAATCGGACCAGCGCGCCGACGGCGTGGGTCGTTCCGCATGCAAGGCAATTAAAACCGGTAAGCTGCTTAAATCCGCAACGCCAAAGCGTAAAAAAGGATTGGTTAAAATAGAGCAGGGCTACGAAATAGCCTATGAGCACAAGCGACGGCAAAAGGATAAGAAGCGCAAAGCTCTTTGGAGCTTTGCGCCTCATTTTGGTTAAGTTTTCAAAAAAGCTGCGCATCAATTAGCGAATCAAGAAGGACGGAAGCTTCATAAAGTCATACCCGAACTCGTTGTAGAACTCATCCATCCAGTTGGGCATTGAAGAGATCATGGCAGCAGAGAATACGATGACAGCGATAGCGAATAGAAGGCCAACGCCACCTGTGATGATACCAGCGATCGCCATTCCTCTTTGCTGGCTCTTAAGGCCGAGGATACCGAAGATGACAGCTGCGGCACCGAGAGCCACGGAAATATACCAGACAAAACAGCAGAGAATAGAGAGAATTCCGAAAATCATAGAAAGAATTCCCATCCAGTTCTTAGTTGGGTCGCCGGGCTTTTGAGGTACGATAGGGGGCATGTTATTGTACTGACCTGCGGGGGGAGCGGGAGGTGCCGGCGGATACGCTCCGAAATTTTGGTTGTTCTGGGGCTGCTGGTAGTTCTGTTGAACCGGCGGCATCGGCGCTACTGGAGGAAGGGGAGCCTGAACGGGCGACTGTTCTACCGGCGGAAAGTTTTTCCCACAGGATGAACAGAATACGGAATCGTCCGGATTTTGTGCGTTGCAATAGCTGCAATACTTCATTAGAAGCCTCCTAAAAATAATTCCAAATCTTAAGATAACATTATCTTATCATTGTCGACGGATTGCGTCAATTCTGATATAGTAAATGTTAATAACCATTTATCAATTAATTCCCAATTTGTTTAAGTTAACTGCCGGATTGGGCAGATAGGATATGAGGCATACATTTATGATTGATACAGAAAAAACGGAACAGCTACAAAAAGCGGTATTGGCTTCGGTCGATACCGGGGAATATGATATCGAAAATGCATTGGATGAACTGAGAGCGCTCGCGAAAACCGCAGGTGCTGAAATTGTCGGCGAGGTGGTACAAAAGCGGGAACGTCCTGACCCAAAAACCTATCTCGGATCAGGTAAGCTAGAGGAGGCAAAGACGGTCATGGATATGACCGGAGCTGACCTTCTGATTGTAGATACCGAGCTTACCGCATCGCGTCTTCGAAACATTGAGAATGAGATTGATAGCCCTGTTATTGACAGGACAATGCTGATCCTCGATATTTTTGCGCAACATGCGAATACAGCGGAAGGAAAACTTCAGGTAGAACTTGCTCAACTTCGGTATCGGCTTCTTCATCTAACCGGGGTGGGAACCGCGCTTTCGCGTCTTGGAGGCGGAATTGGAACAAGGGGCCCCGGAGAAACCAAACTCGAAAGTGACCGCCGGCATATCCATGCGCGCATCTCTACTTTGGAGAAGAGGTTAGAGGAGTTAAAGCGCCGAAGACAATTGACGCGCGAAAGACGAAAGAAGGGAAGCATCCCCGTTGTATCGCTTGTCGGATACACGAATGTCGGAAAATCGTCGATTCTCAATGCGTTGACCGGATCGGATGTTCTTTCGGAGGACAAACTGTTTGCGACGCTCGATCCGACCGCAAGAAAACTGTTTGTCGGAGATTTACAACAGATCATTTTAATTGATACCGTCGGTTTTGTGAGCCGGCTTCCCCATCATCTTGTAGAAGCGTTTCAATCGACGCTCGAAGAGATGAAGGACAGTGACTTGATTATCAAAGTTGCGGATTCTTCATCGTCCGAATGGAAACATCAGCTTGGCGTAGCGGATGAGATTATCGGGGAGATGGGGTGTTCCGATATTCCGCAGATTACGGTTTTCAACAAGTGCGACCTAATCGATACAGCAGCAGCGCTTCCGGGAATTGCAATATCGGCGAAAAGCGGATTGGGACTTGATCGGCTTCTCGAAGAAATCTCAAAGAAGTTATCGGAACGAGTGGTGCGTTGTCAAATTCTATTGCCGTTTGACAAGTTGTCGTTGATGGCAGAAATTCGAAGAACCGGGAACGTTCTAGCGGAGGAGTATACGGAGCGCGGTCTGCTTTTGACCGCAACCGTCGATAGGACGGTCTATCATATGGTTGAACCGTTTGTCGTCGAGTAAACGAAACAAAAAAGCCTGGCTGATGCCAGGCTTTTCTTTTTATAGAGTTATTCCGCTAGAGCTCGCTCCAACCAGATTCCGCCGATATCAAGCGCGTTATAGAGTCCGGATTTGTCGCTCTCCTTGATAATGCGTGCTTTCGGTGGTAAAGCAGGATTGTTAGAGAGAAGTTGAACGTGCACCTTTCCCGCTATTTCCTTTCCGCCTACCTCGTCTGTGCTCAAAATCTGCATAAACACAACGTGGCTGTCGGACAGGCTGCCATAGTAGAGTTCATTCCCGCTGCGAAGCAGGGGGCGTCCTTTGTATTCCAATACCTTTTCGGCTTCTTTAGTTGCCATAAAGATACCACGCTCCTTTCGTTATTGTGGATGCGGTAATACTATTCGCCGTCTTTCACGAAATGTTTTACCATCGCCTGAAGGATATCGTCCCGATCAAGCCGACCCATCATTGCCCGCGCGTTGTTGTAGGTTGTGATATAGGTAGGATCTTCCGAGAGAATATATCCAACGATCTGGTTGACGGGGTTGTAACCCTTCTCTTTTAACGCTTTATAAACCTGAACGAGGGTTTCGCGAATTTCCTCATCCTTCTTTTGCGCTATGGAAAAGGTCATTGTCGGATCAAACATACAATCACTCCTCGCCGTCATAGATAACTTAAGAATACACCAAATGCAACATATATTCAAGAAAAAAGGAAAAACGAAGGAAGAAATTTCGACATTTAGCTGCGAAGATGAACGCCGATCGCGGAAAGCGCAGACAGGATGTCGGAAACAGCGGCGTCGGCGTCGGCGTCCGTCAACGTCTTTTCGCTGTCGCGAAGAACCAGATTATAAGCGATGCTCTTCTTTCCTACAGAAACTCCATCTCCGCGGTAGACATCGAAGACGGCAAGCGATTCAAGCAGATCTTTTCCGGAAGATCGAATAACCGCTTCAATTTCAGAAGACAGCATTGATTCGTCGCATACAAGGGCAAGGTCGCGGGAAATCGCCGGGAAACGGGGAAGCGGACGATATTGAATCGTAGGACCTCGCAACGAAAACAATGCGTCAACATCAATTTCCGCGGCATAACACCGCGCGCGAATCCCATAATTTTCTGCGACAGCCGGATGCAGTTCTCCAAGAACCGCGATCAAAGTCTTGCCGGCATAGGCGTTGGCCGACCGGCCGGGGTGATAGCTTTCGTTGTCCTTCATCGGGACAAAGCTCAGTTCCTGAATCCCGGCATACAAGGCGATCCGCTCGAGGATTCCTTTTAAGTGGTAGTAGTCTATACTTTCATATCCGCCGATTGTCAATGACTTGACTTCGTCCGGAAGCTGTTGGTCGTTTTCCCCCGGAAGGTATCGCGCGGAGAGCTCAAACATAGCCGCAGATTTGGTGCGGACATTAAAGTTTCTTGAAACTACATCGAGGATCGAAGGGAGAAGCGTTGTTCGCATCAAGCTGGTTTCCTCGCCAAACGGGTTGCTGATTTTAACCGCATTGCGCAGCGGATTATCCTTTGATACCAAGATGCTGTCGAGGCTTTTTCCGCTCATAAAGGAAAGCGTTGTCGTCTCAAATAGACCCGCGCCAACGCAAATCTCTTTCAGGGTACGCTCAAAACGTTGACGTTCGCTCGGTCTCGCTGTTGCGATCCCGGACATGATCGTAGACGGAATTTTATCGTAGCCATACATCCGCGCAACTTCCTCGGAAAGATCCGCCATACACTCGATGTCCCCACGGAAGGTCGGGGCGGTAACGATATTGTTTTCGTCGATTGCAAAGCCGAGAATCTTCAAAGCATCGGTTATATACGCTGCCGAAAGATCTGTTCCAAGCCGGGCGTTAATTGCATCCGCGTCTAGCAAAAGCCTTGCCGGTTCGGGGAGCGAATCATAAAGGTCAATGACGCCGCTTACGATTTCACCGGCGCCGAGCTGTTCGACCAGCTGAAGCGCGCGGTAAAGAGCGGGAAGCGTGTTGTAAGGATCAAGACCTTTCTCGAAACGCGAGGAAGAATCGGTTCGTAGTCCAAGTTTTTTCGCGGTGAACCGGACGCTTAAACGGTCAAAGCAGGCGGATTCAAAGATAACGGTATTGGTGTCATCGTAGATTCCGCTAAACTCTCCGCCCATAACGCCGGCGACTGCGGTTGGATTTTCTGCGTCCGCGATCACCATATTTGTAGAGTCAAGCTGGTGCTCTGCTCCGTCAAGAGTAACGATAGATTCGCCGCCGCTTGCCTGACGAATTACGATCTTGCTTCCCTTTACATGTTTGAGGTCGAAGGCGTGCATCGGCTGACCATATTCCAGCATAACGTAATTGGTTATGTCGACAATATTGTTGATCGGGCGGACGCCGCACTTCCGAAGGCGCTCGCGCATCCACTGAGGTGACGGTTCGATTCTAACATTGGTAATAGCTGCTGCCGAATAACGGAAACAGTTTTCAGTCTTGTTCTCCACGGTAAGCAGATCATTGATATTGCCGGTTCCGTTTCCGATTTTTGGATCGTCAAAATGAAACGGGA
>CAZGYK010000015.1:0-4430 GCA_964530485.1 uncultured Oscillospiraceae bacterium | reverse complement strand
TCCGGGCGATCGTCCGCAGCGCGCGGGCCTGGTGCGGTTTCACGGGCAAGCCCTACAACCGACATACAGTCGGGACGATTTGGCGTAATCTCAAATTCGAAAATAGTATCGTCAAGATTGAGCAGTTCGGTAACGCTTACGCCGACCGGTGTGTCGGCAGGCAGAATCATAATTCCGTCTTCGACCATCTCGGGAAAGTCATGGATCGTCAAGCCGAGTTCGGCAATCGAGCAAAACATTCCTTCGCTCATGATTCCGCGGAGCTCTCCGCTCAGGATCGTTTTTCCGCCTGGAAGGGTTGCTCCGTTGAGCGCAACAGGAACCAGATCTCCGACACTGACGTTCTTTGCGCCTGTAACAACCGTAATATCGACGATCCCGACCGAGACGTTACAGACAAGAAGTTTGTCGGCGTTCGGGTGTTTATCGATCGAAAGGATCCGTCCGGTCACAATGTTTGTGATTCCGTCAGACTCCTTGTAATAGCGCTCGACTTTTTGGCCGAGCATGGTCATTTTATCGGCATATTCCTTGTCGGTTGTGGTGATAGCCGCATATTCCTTAATCCAACTGATTGGTGCATCCATAAAATTACTCCTTCCTTTCCCTTAAAATTGATTGAGAAAACGAAGATCGTTTTCAAACATCAATCTAAGATCGCGGATGCCGTAGCGCATCATCGTAATTCGATCGAGACCCATTCCAAAGGCGTAACCGGAATAGACATCCGGGTCTATCCCACAGCGTTCAAGAACCTTCGGATGAACCATGCCGCAACCGAGAATTTCAATAAATCCTTCGCCCTTACAAAGCGCGCAGCCTTTGCCTTTACAGACAAAGCAGGTTGCGTCCATTTCGGCGGACGGTTCTGTATAGGGGAAGTGGTGGGGACGGAATCGAACAGAGATGTCGTTCCCGTAAAGCTTTTTCGCGAGAACCTCAAGCGTTCCTTTTAGATCGGACATCGTAATGCCCTTATCGACAACCAATCCTTCAATCTGGTGGAACGTCGGGGAATGGGTTGCGTCAACGGTGTCGACGCGGTAGACCCGCCCCGGAGAGATAATCCGAATCGGCGGTTTTTGGTTGAGCATCGTCCGAACCTGAACAGAGGATGTTTGGGTACGAAGAAGTACATTTTCATTGATATAAAATGTATCCTGTGTGTCCCGCGCTGGATGCCCCTTCGGCATGTTGAGCATTTCGAAACAGTATTTGTCATACTCGACTTCGGGACCTTCGGCGACATCAAAGCCCATACCGAGAAAAATTTCGGTGATCTCATTGAGAACTTTGGTCAGGGGATGCAGCTTCCCGATCCCAGGATTGGTTCCCGGAAGGGTAACGTCAATTGTTTCGCTGAGCAAGCGCGCATCGATCTCCGCTTTGATCAGCGCTTTGCTCCGGTTTGCAATCGCATTTTCAACCTCTTCTCGAATTTCGTTTGCAAGCGCACCGATAACGGAGCGTTCTTCAGCGGAAAGCGAACCCATCTGTTTTAGAACAGCGGTAAGCTCTCCTTTTTTTCCGAGAATACGCACACGGATGTCCTCGATCTCGCCGGGACTTTTTGCGTTGGTAACGGCCAAGAGAGCGTCGGACTTGATCGCTTGAAGTTGATCTTTCATATCTACACCTCTCGATTATTTGGGCAAACAAAAACGCCCCTTACAAAGAAGGGACGAAGTTTCATATCTCCGCGGTACCACCCTGTTTGTTCCAAAAAGGAACCTCTCGGCGCATCGAACAATGCGCGATCCTCTAACGGGGAAATCCGTTTGACCCTACAGGCAAAAGCGTTGAGGCCAACCGCTCGTGAGGGAACTTCGTATCCGTCATCAGTGTCTTTGCTTCCAGCCAGGGCAAAAACTCTCTATGAAAGAATCTCTGAATCCTACTTTCCTCAGTCAATGCGTTTCATTAAAAGCATTTTAGCATGAACTTTCGTAGGTTGCAAGTAAACCGGTTTCTCAATATAATAATAGGGTAAAATATTTAAAGACAATTGAAAAAATGTTGGATCCTTGCAATTAGACTGATGATGGAGGCGGATTATGATAATTTCAGTTGCCGGTCAACGAGCCATAGAGGCAAAAGCAGTTGAAAAGGGAATCTCCCTGTTGCAGCTGATGGAGTCTGCCGGGCAGAAATCGTTTTCACATCTTCGGAATCATTATCAAATTAAAGACGCTGTTGTTCCGGTGTTGGCCGGAAACGGCGGAAACGGCGGAGATGGATTTGTCGTCGCGAGACTCCTAAAGCAGGCGGGGGCACATCCGATTGTTGTACTCTGTTCAGGGACGCCGAAGGCAAATGCGCCATCTTTAATGTATCGCCGAGCCGTATCCGATGGAGTCCCGGTTGTCGATGTTGTTTTGGAATGGGATCGGATCCGGGAGACGATTGCGAAATGCGATCTTGTCGTCGACGCGGTGTATGGGATCGGGTTTCATGGAGAGCTCAACGAGTCGATGAGCAAACTGTTTTTTGAGGCGAACCAGTCCAAGGCGGCAGTAATTGCTCTTGATATGCCGAGCGGCGTCAACGCAGATAATGGCCAGGCGGCAAGTAACGCGATAGAGGCCGATGAGACAATTGGCTTTGTTGCGAACAAGCTGGCGTATGTTCTGAAGGCGGCAAACAGGTATTGTGGAAAGGTTGTTTTGGAAGAGATCGGAATTCCGAGTGAGTGTTATATAGGGGTTGATCAGCCGGTCTTGGAAATCAATAGAGAGCTTGTTTCAAAGATATTATCTCCGAAGCCGGAATACGGCCATAAAGGGGATTTTGGAAGATTGTTACTCGCGGTCGGGAGCGACCGGTATCGCGGCGCAGCGAGTCTGGCGGCGAAGGGAGCCTACTACGCCGGTGCCGGTATGGTCACAGTTGCGTCTACTGAAAAGGCGCTTTCGGCTGTAGCCGCTCATGTACCCGAGGCGATCCTGCTTGATCTTTCGGAGAACGCGTCGGAGTACGCAATCCAGCTCGAGCGGGCCGATGCCTGCTTAATTGGTTGTGGCATGGCGATTTCAAAGACAAGCACAGCGCTTCTCGAAGCAACTTTGAACAATGCCGGATGTCCTCTTGTTATCGATGCCGATGGGTTGAATATTCTCGCGAAAAATCCTGGATTCTTAGATGGGAAAAAATCGGAGGTTATTCTCACGCCGCATATCGGAGAGTTTTCGAGACTCTCGGGAATTCCTGTCGAGGAAGTTTTAGCTGATCGAATAAAGGCAGCCCGGGATTATGCAGTAAAAGTCGGATCTGTTGTCGTGTTGAAAAGTGAGAATACTGTTGTTGCGGTTCCCGGAGGGAAAACCTATATTAATACTATCGGGAATAGCGGTCTTGCGAAGGCGGGTAGCGGAGATCTTCTTTCAGGCATGATAGCAGCTCTTCTCGGAAGAGGGATGACGTCGACCGAAGCAGCGATTGCGGGCGTTTATCTTCATTCACTTGCGGCAGATATTGCTGCTCGGCATCATGATCTCTTTTCTATGACCGCATCGGCCGTCGCGCAGCATATCTCTGATGCATATCAGGAAGTTTTTCTCAATCAGAAATCATGATTTCGGTGAAAGAAGTTTTTTATGACAAAACAAGTCGGGCGGGGACGCCGGGAAATGACCGACAAAACAAAAAAGGCGCTGACTCTTTTAGGGGTGTTTATTTTTCTTGCGCTTTCGGCGGCTGTAGTGATCTATGTCGGGCGGCCAATGATTGCGTTTATTTCTGAGCCAGAGGCGTTTCGGGAATGGGTAGACGCACACGGAATTTGGGGTCGCCTTGCCTTTGTTGGTATGTTTGTTCTACAAATTATTGTAGCAATCATTCCGGGAGAACCGCTTGAAATCGCCGCAGGATATGCATTTGGGGTAATTGAAGGCACGTTGCTTTCCCTTATTGGAATTCTTATTGGGAGCATTGTTGTATTCTGGTTTGTTAGAAGGTTTGGGGTCAAAGCGGTCGAAGTGTTTTTTTCGGTTGAAAAAACCAATTCACTTCGCTTTTTAAGAGATGCCAAGCGCCGGAACTTTTTGATTTTCGTTGTGTTTTTTATTCCGGGTACGCCAAAAGATCTTCTGACCTATTTTGTCGGACTGACCGATATCAAGTTTTCAAATTGGGTTTTAATCGCAACGATTGCACGTTTTCCGTCAGTTATTACATCGATTATTGGCGGGGATGCGCTCGGTCTACAACAGTATGACTTTGCGATACTTGTATTTTTGGTTACCTTCGTTGTTGGCGGTGTAGGCCTTTTGGTGTTCAATTGGTGGAGTAAGCGAAAAAATACGAAAAAGGAAGAAGAGGCGTCGGAGGGATCAGAGGAAAAAAATGACGATCCTGATCTTTGATAGGGGGAAGAATGGAGAAAAAAGCGTTTCGTAGAATTGGGTTAGCAACTTTCTTGGTTGGAGCATTTT
>CAZGYK010000014.1:6339-17120 GCA_964530485.1 uncultured Oscillospiraceae bacterium | reverse complement strand
CTTTTTGGGTCGAGAAGATTATAACAGGCAGCAATTTCGCCCCGGGCGAGATAGAGTTGATCTCTGACCTCTGAAAGAGCTGTTGCTACGGCGCTGTCCTCGCCATCCGAGAGGGCATATTTTTCGATCAGAGGATTGTAGCGCTTTTTTTGAAGATCTTCCCGTAAATCGTCTCCGGCGTCGGCGAGATACACAAATCTGCCGAGCAGATAGCCAAGCCGGGAGAGAACGCGAAGTTCCTTTTCATCGTTCGATAGGAGCCCAAACATGGTTGAGAGACTCTTTGCGGTAGGATCGCTTGCAAGATCAAGACTGTTGGTATGTTCCTTTTCAAGCGATTGCTGCGCAAGCATGTTTTTTGATACAGCGGCATCAATAGCAGGGAGAAACTCTTTTGCTTTCCGATAGGAACGCCGGAGCCCAAGACGGGCAAAAAACGCTCCAACCTTTTTGAAGAACCGCTCATCTTTGATGTCGTCCGACAGTTTGTGCCAAGAGGTGATCACGAGACAGCCGGCACTCTTTTTGATAATATCGCTTCCGCTTAGGAAAACCTGTCGTTTGAAGGGGTTTGTATTACAGCGGCCTTTGACAAAAGCAGTGTCCTCTTGATTCAACGACATTCCGATTAGGCTTAGGAAGACGAAATCATAGTTGACAAGCAACTTTGAAGGAAGTCCAAAGTGATTTTGAAGCTCTTGGCAAAGAGAGCAGTAGATTGATTTATAAAGCTCAAATTCGCGCACCTTCAATTCAGGTTTGCGGGGAAAAACATAACCAAACATCGGTTGACCTTTCGGTAAAAACGAGGAAAATGATTTTCTTAATCATACAATATCCGAACTATTTCTGCAATTCTCAAATCGAACAAGCTTATCGTATCAAAAAGTGTTAAAGAAATTATCAACCCAAAAGCACAGTGACAGTAAGACGGTTGGTAAAAACATAGTATGTGAGTAGAAAACGATTGCAGATGATCGGCTCTTTTGATTGATTTTAGCGGGCAGTACGGCTATACTAAATAGGAATCTATATGACGGCAAAGAAGGTGAATCTGTGGGAAAAAGACCGATTATCATTGATACTGATCCCGGGGTTGACGACGCGACCGCGATCATGATGGTACAGGCTTCGGGCCGGTTTGAC
Source organism: uncultured Oscillospiraceae bacterium (assembly GCA_964530485.1). Taxonomy (GTDB): domain Bacteria; phylum Bacillota; class Clostridia; order Oscillospirales; family Ruminococcaceae; genus WRIP01. The sequence continues at coordinate 15,974 of CAZGYK010000014.1, read as the reverse complement.
ATCGAAGGGATAACGGCGGTTCACGGCAACGTTCCGCTTGAGCATACGGCGAACAATGCACTTTACCTGAGCGATCTCTATGGAATCGACTGTCCTGTTGCGATCGGCGCGCACCGCGCGATGCTTGTTTCGCTTCCGAAAGCGGAGGATGTCCACGGCGGAAACGGGCTCGGGGGATTCCAGTACCGCCGCCCGGACAAGAAGTTTTACCATAAGCCCGCCTGGGAACTGATTTATGAAAAGGCGGTTGAGTTTGACGGGGAACTCGAGCTGTTTGCGATAGGGCCGCTTACCAATATTGCGATTGCGGTTTTGAAATATCCGCGGCTTCGGGACCTGATTAAGAACATCGTAATTATGGCTGGAGCAGCGCACGCCGGGAATGTTTCCCCGTATGCCGAATTCAATGTATGGCAGGATCCGCAGGCGGCTTCTGTTGTTCTGGATTTCGGATTTAAGAGTCTTACGATGGTTGACCTTGACTGTTGCTATACCGGATACCTGACCGATCAGGAAGCCGACCGGATGTTGATTCTCAAGACGAAACTTGGTCCGCTCTACGAGGCGATGCGGTATTTTAAGCGCAAATTTCAACGGGAACTTGCAAAACAATATACCGGGATCAAAGAGTTTGCGGAAGGGAAAAATGTCTATTGCGATGCTGTCGCCGCCGCTGTCCTTATTGATCCTGAGATAGCGGTTCTTGAGCCGTATCGCGTATTTTGTGAGACCCAGAGCGTTCTCAACTTCGGGCAGACGGTCGTTGACTGGAACTGCCGGTTCAACCAACGCCCGAATGTGATGCTTGCAAGAAGCGTTGACCGGGACCGGTTTGCGTCGATGTTTTTTGATTCGCTTGATTTTTATGACAGCGAAAGGACGGTGATGTTCGGTGGGTAAAATACCTGTGATTCTCAACGTAGATACCGGTATTGACGACGCTTTTGCGATTATGCTCGCGGCTGCCAGCGATTCGCTCAACATCATCGCCGTAACGACGTCGTTCGGAAACAATACGATTGAACAGACAACCGACAACACGCTTCGGATCATCGAGCTCTTAGGGCTTCGGGTTCCGGTAGCGATGGGCGCCGAAAAACCGCTCATGTCACCCGCACGCGCAAAGGTAATCGGAAGCGCGGCGCAGGGAGACGACGGGCTTGGAAACAAGAGCGGACTTCTTCCTTATCCGGCGGGAAAGGTTGTCGATATGAGCGCCGTTGAACTGATGGCGCGGGTAATATCCGAAAGCGTCGACAAGGTTGTTATTGTATCGACCTGCGCGCTGACCAACGTTGCCGTGCTCCTTTTGGCGCATCCGGAGCTGAAGAAAAAAATAGACGGGATTGCCTTTTCGGGCGGCACGACCTACGTCGGAAATGTTCTCCCTACAGTCGAGGCCAATGTGCTTGCCGACCCGGAGGCCGCGGAGATTGTATTTAAGAGCGGGATTCGAGTTTTGCTTTGCGGATTGGACGCGACCAATGAGGCTTACGTCACATTCGAGGATCGGGAACGCTTTAAGCTCGCGAATACAAGGCCCTCAGCGTTCCTCTACGAGGCGTTGAAGAATTATTCCGATCATTATGAGAACCTGCTTCTCAAGGACGGGAGCGCGCTTTATGACGTCGTTCCGGTTGCTTGGCTCATCAATCCGGAGATTGTCAAGACCGAGCCGCACTATGTCGAGGTTGACCTCAACGGTCATTATACCCGCGGCGCGACGGTAGTCGATACCCAGGGGCTTTGGCGCAAACCGGCGAACACGGCGGTAGCGGTAGAAATAGACCGGAAAGAGTTTGTAAAGATTATCGCGGATGGTCTCAGGAAAATTCGATAAAAGTTGGTTTCATTTTGTAGGCGCGCCTTGTGCAAACTAGCACAAGGTGCGTTTCTTAGATTGACTAAAGTGCACAAATTTGATAGGATTATTTTTAGTTTATTTCAGAGCAACGGATGGAATCCGGCGGCTAAAACCCAATAGCGGTAACGTTATTCAGGGTTACCGAGAAAAAATGGAAAGCTTTGTGTAGGGAATAAGATGAGAATGTGGCAAAAAGAAGAGGAAACCCTCTCTCGCGAACAGATCGAGAATATTCAGCTTGACCGCCTTCAACGGACGGTCCGGACGGTTTATGAGCGGGTTCCACATTATAAAGCGAAGCTTGATAATGCCGGCGTACGACCGAGCGACATCAAGACGCTGTCCGATGTCTCAAAGCTGCCGTTTACAACCAAAGAAGATTTGCGCGTCAACTATCCGTACGGTCTGTTCGCCGTTCCGATGAAAGACATTGTTCGCGTACATGCGAGCAGCGGAACGACCGGGCTTCCTACGGTGGTAGGATATACGAAAAATGATCTGACCCTCTGGGCAGATCTTGTAGCGAGGGCTATCGTAGCCGCGGGGGTCACAAGCGATGATATCGCGCAGATCTCATTCGGCTACGGCTTGTTTACCGGCGCTCTTGGCCTGCACTATGGGCTTGAGCGTTTGGGGGCGGCGGTAATCCCGGTATCGTCGGGGAATACGGAACGCCAGATCAACATCATGAGAGACTTTGGGACGACCGTTCTCATCAGCACGCCGACTTACGCGATGGTTATCGCAGAGACTGCGGCGAAAATGGGCGTAACGAAGGACGATTTGAATCTTCGAATCGGACTGTTCGGCTCGGAGGGCTGTTCGGTCGAGATGCGGGATCAGATTGAAGAGAAACTCGGACTGTTTGCCACCGACAACTATGGTCTTTCGGAGCTTCTTGGGCCGGGGCTTTCAGGCGAATGTGAATACCGCGACGGGATGCACATCGCAGAGGACTGTTTCCTGCCTGAAATCATCAATCCGGAAACGGGAGAGGTTCTTCCCCGCGGGGAGACAGGAGAACTTGTCCTGACTTCGCTCGCAAGAGAAGGGATGCCCCTTCTCCGTTACCGCACCAAGGATATCACAAGACTTGACTATGATACCTGCCGCTGTGGGCGGACGCATGTCCGAATGGCGAAGACGATGGGACGCAGCGACGATATGCTGAAAATTAAAGGTGTCAACGTGTTCCCGACCCAGATCGAGAGCGCGCTTCTCGGAATCGAGGGTCTCGGGCCGCACTATCAGATCGTTGTTAGGCGGGACGGATATCTTGATAACCTCGAAGTGATGGTAGAACTGATTGACAGCGGACTTCTTGAGCGGTATTCAGAGCTTGAGCGCCTGCAGAACAATGTTCATCACAACATTTTTTCGATCCTTGGTCTCGATGTTAAGGTGACACTTTGTTCGCCGATGACAATCGAGCGGTTCCAGGGAAAGGCGCGGCGTGTTGTCGATCTTAGAAACGAAAAATAACCAATGGATTTTGCCGAAACTGGCATGGAGAATAAACAATGAAGCAATTGATGCTTGGAAATGAAGCGGTTGCGAGAGGGATCTATGAGGCGGGATGTGAACAGGTATTCAGCTATCCCGGAACCCCGAGCACCGAAATTACCGAATATGTAGCGACGTATGACAACATCACCGCGGAATGGGCGCCGAACGAAAAGGTTGCGCTGGAGGCGGCGATTGGAGCTTCGATGGTTGGAGCGCGGGCGTTTTGTGCGATGAAGCATGTCGGGCTCAACGTCGCTGCTGACCCGCTCTTTACCGCAGCCTATACCGGCGTAAACGGCGGGCTTGTTATCGCCGTCGCCGACGATCCGGGGATGTTTTCTTCCCAGAATGAACAGGACACCCGCTCGGTCGCGATCGCGGCCAAGGTTCCGGTTTTAGAACCCTCGGACAGCAGCGAATGTAAAGAGATTACAAAGCTCGCGTTTGAGATTTCGGAACAGTTTGACGTTCCGGTAATCCTTCGGCTGACGACACGCGTCGCTCATACGCGCTCGCTGGTTGAAACCGCTGATCGAAAGATGGATACGACAAAGCCCTACGAGAAGAACCCACAGAAAAACGTGATGGTTCCCGCGAACGCGCGAAACCGCCGCGTCGATCTTGAAAATCGGTTTGCCCGGTTGTTAGACTACGCCGAGAACGGCGGAATTAATACGGTAGAACCCGGAAAAGGAACAGGAATTATCGCCAACGGAATCTCCTATCTTTACGCAAAAGAAGGGGCACCGGAGGGGAGCGGCTTTTTAAAACTTCGGATGACCAACCCGCTTCCGAACAACCTGATTCGGACGTTTGCGAAGGAGTATGACGACGTTGTCGTTTTGGAAGAACTCGATCCGGTGATCGAAAACCACTGTAAGGTGATTGGCGTTCCGGTAAGGGGAAAAGAGTTGTTCCCGGATTACGGGGAATACTCCCAACGGCTTGTCGCCGAGAAATTAAAGGGCGAGACTGAGACGTTTGACGTCTATGACGGAAAGATTCCGAATCGTCCTCCGGTGCTCTGCGCCGGATGTCCACACAGAGGCGTGTTTCATGTACTCAAGAAGTTAAACTTGTTTGTGAGCGGTGATATCGGATGTTATGCGCTCGGCGCGGCTCCGCCGCTTGCCGCAGTAGACACCACCGTCTGTATGGGGGCTTCGATTTCGGGGCTTCACGGCGTATTAAAAGCCCGGCCGGACTGGTATGACAAAGCGGTTGCCGTCATCGGCGACAGCACATTCCTTCATTCCGGGATTACCGGACTGATCGATATCGTCTACAACAAGAGCAACGCTACGGTTTTGATACTCGACAACAGCATTACCGGCATGACCGGACACCAGCATAACCCGGCGACCGGATTTGACCTTCGGGGGAACCCGGCACCACAGGTCGATCTGATAGATCTTTGCCACGCCTGCGGCGTAAAGCGGGTTGTAGTATGTGATCCTTACGACATTGAAACGAGCGAGCGCGTTGTAAAAGAAGAGCTCGCCGCGAAAGAACCGTCGGTTATCATCATGCAGCGTCCCTGCGTATTGTTAAAGACGGTCAAGCGCGAGGCGCCTCTTGCCGTCGATCCAGAGAAATGTAAATCATGTAAAGTTTGCTTGAATATTGGGTGCCCGGCAATCCGGTTTGACGGGAAGGCATCGATAGACGCAGCAGCCTGTACCGGATGTGGCGTCTGTAAGAAGATTTGCCCGTTTGACGCAATCGGGGAGGGGCAGGCATGAACAAGACAACTAGCGTAATTATCGCCGGGGTCGGCGGACAGGGAACGATTCTTGCAAGTAAGCTTCTCGGAACTGTTGCCATGGACGAAGGACTCGACGTAAAGGTTTCAGAAGTTCACGGCATGTCGCAGCGCGGCGGGTCGGTTATCACCTATGTCCGTTACAGCGACCAGGTTTTTTCTCCGGTAACCGAGGCGGGAGAGGCGGACTACCTGATCGCGTTTGAGGAACTAGAGGCGGCCCGTTGGCTTCCGATGCTTAAAAAGGGCGGGACGATTGTCGTAAACTCGCAGCATATCGATCCTGCGCCGGTATTGGCAGGGGTTGAAAAATATCCATCGGATATTTTGGATTATTTCAAAAACAATGACATTCGATATTTCAGCGTTGACGCACTGGGCCTGGCCAAAGAGGGAGGCTTTATGAAGGCTGCTAATGTTGTCCTGATGGGCGCGTTTGCAGCCGTCTCCGGATTCTCGCTTGAAGCATTTCAAAAATCTTTGGTCAAGAACATACCCGAACGGTTTCTCGAAGGAAACGAAAAAGCATTCATGCTTGGGTATGACAGTGTGAGGTAAATGATGAATTATTATGATCAGAACGAAGTTTTGGCGCCGGAAAGGCTCCGCGACCTTCAAAATGTTCGGCTTAGAAAAACCGTAAAACGTGTTTACGAAAATGTAAAACCTTATCGCGCAAAAATGGATGCGATGGGGGTTACCCCCGACGATATCCAAACGATTGACGATCTTCATAAACTCCCGTTCACCGAAAAGCAGGATCTTCGCGACGCTTATCCGTACGGAATGTTCGCGGTTCCGATGGACGAAGTGATTCGAATTCACGCGTCGAGCGGAACAACCGGAAAACAGACGGTTGTCGGGTATACCGAAAATGACCTCGAAACATGGAGAATCGATACCGCGCGGGCGCTTGCCGCAGCAGGAGGAAACAGGGGCGATTTTGTTCATGTTTCCTACGGATACGGACTCTTCACAGGAGGCCTTGGATTAAACGGCGGAGCGGAAAAACTCGGCGCATCAACCATTCCGGTATCGGTCGGGAATACGGCGCGCCAGATTCAGATTATGAAAGATTTCGGATCGACCATTCTCTGTTGCACACCGTCCTACGCAATGTATCTTGCGGAGACGATGGAAGAGATGAAGGTTGCCCCAAGCGACATCAGCCTTCGCGCCGGTATTTTCGGCGCCGAGCCCTGGAGCGAAAACATGCGCCGGGAGATCGAGGAACGACTTCACATCAAGGCCTACGATATTTACGGGCTCTCAGAGATTATGGGCCCGGGCGTCGCGTATGAATGCGAGGCGCAGGACGGCATGCATATTGCAGAAGATCACTTCATTGCCGAAATCATCGACCCGGACAGCGGAAAGGTACTTCCCGACGGAGAGAAAGGTGAGCTTGTTTTCTCCTGTATCCACAAAGAGGCTTTGCCGCTTCTTCGCTACCGGACAAGAGATCTTTCTTCGTTGACCCACGAGCTCTGCTCCTGCGGACGGTCGTTCGGAAAGATGGCGCGGCCGATGGGGAGAACCGACGATATGCTTATTATCCGCGGCGTTAATGTCTTTCCTTCCCAGATTGAACATGTTCTTCTTCAGATTGACGGTATCACACCGCAGTATTTGATCGTTGTCGACCGGATCGACAATCTTGACCGGATGCAGATTCAAGTTGAGATGTCTCTGGATGCGCCGTTCGACGCGGTACGGTTTGTAGAAGGAAAAGAACGAGCGATTAAATCGGCGATTGAGTCGACGCTCGGAATCGCCGCCGACATCAAACTTGTTAGCCCGAAGTCGCTTACGAGAAGCGAGGGAAAAGCGAAAAGGGTCATCGACAACAGGGTTCTTTAGATGATATAATAAATTAGAGCAAGCGCAGGAGGTTGATGAAAATGTATATCAAACAGATTTCAGTATTTATAGAAAACCAGCAGGGGCGCCTTGCGGATATTGCCGAGGTGATTGCTGAAAAGGGAATTGATATCCGTGCGCTTTCGCTTGCGGATACGACCAATTTCGGAATTCTTCGCCTGATCGTAAACAAGCCGTATGAGGCGGAAGAAGCGCTTAAAAAAGCTGGTTATACCGTTTCGCTTACGGCGGTCATTGCTATCGGGATAGACGACCAGCCGGGCGGGCTTGCGAAGGCGCTAAGAGTTCTTTCGGATCACGATATCTCGATCGAATACCTCTATGCGTTCATCAGCAAAAAAGAAGGACGCGCTTCGGTAATTCTTCGGGTAGATGATGGAGACCGCGCGGTTGAGATTCTAACCGGAAACGGAATTCAGTTCTTGAGCGATCAGGATATCACCGACATGTAGTTATTCGTAAATAAAAAGAGAGCCGACCGGCTCTCTTTTTTTCTTTTTTAGCGTTTATCGGTACTGCCAGTTGATATGACCCCTGATACAGGTATCGCATTGGGTAACATTCTCATCGTAACGAAGAAAATCATTCTTCGAAAGGGAGTTGTTTTTGTTCCCAAGCTGGTAGCTGACCGAGATAGCAGTTGAATTTTTCGGGACGTTATAGGTCTGGTTGACAACGGCGGCACTGCCGTTGATAAGAATGTCCTTACAGTCATGGAAGAACCAGATTTTGTAGTCAGGAATATTTTCCGGAGCCGTAAGGCCGCGCTCGGGATCCCAGAAAAACTGCATTCCGACTTTGACTTCGGCAAATCGGCCAAAGAGGTCGTTGAGGTCTTTTAGTTGTTCAATCCCGACATAGTTTCCGCGGACATCGAAATAGCTACCGCCGGAAAGCGCTTTTGCAAAAACCGAAATATCGCGGATTTTGTTGTTGGAAAGATCTACATATTTGAGCGTCTTTGCGCATCCCGCGAGCGGCTCACTTTCCGTCAGCCAGTTGTTGGAGAAATCGAGGTATTCAAGGCTTTTCAATTTGCTCCAGTCAACATAGGGGTCTTCGGGTTTGGGATAATAGGGTTCCGGGTCCTGAAGATAACTAAAATGATTGTTGGAAAGATCGAGATTTTTGAGGGAAGTTAGGACATTCATTTCTTTGGGTAGGTCCCAAAGATGCTGGTTTCGGGCGGTCAGCTCGACTAGATTAGGAAAGAAGCGAAGCCATTTTAAGTCGCCGGGCACAATCAGGGAACGATCAAAAGAAAGGACAGTTACGCGCCCTGCTTCGGCAACAGTTAGAACGCCGTCCTCTCCTCCAAAGTTTTCATTCAAGTAGCGAAAAAACGAATCCGGAAGGTCGGTCGTAGTTGGGAAGTCCGGATAAAAATCTCTCAAAGTAATGATGTCGTCAGGAAGCGTGGGAATGGAACGCTTTTTTGAGTCCTCGGGCAGCGTTTCGGGCGTTTCGGGCACTGGAACTGGGGTCACCGGAAGAGGGACGGGAGCAGGGGGCGTTTCTTCCGGCTGCGTTTTTTCTAAGAGCGGCTTTTCGATTGCGGGCATGTTTTGACAGGCGCAAAAAAAGCCGGACAAAAATACGAAGAGACAAAGAAGACTAAACACACGCTTCATAAGAACAAATCCCCCTCGAATTGATTACTTTGTTTTTCTTGAAACTCGCCAGAGCGCGAGGGTATAGAAGAGAGCAGCGGAACCGACAAGAATCAAGAGGCTGACGACGGGGGTTACAACAGCGCCCCCGATCTCATAGGTTACACCCATCTGCTTTTCAAAAGCAGCGAGAGGCTCCGCCGGAACGCCGGAAAACGAAACACTGATCGCGTCGCGCATCATAACCTGACGAAGAAGAGAAACGCCATGGGACAGCGGGAAGAATTTGATGACCGCCTGCATCGCCTCCGGAAGAATGCCGATCGGGATGTAGACACCGGTTAAAAAGCCGACCAGCGTTCCGAGGATGGTTGAGGCAGTTACGAAAGCGTTGGTTGTCTTAAAGAAGCAGACAAGGAAAAAGACAAATGCGCTTGCAGAAAGGCTTGAGACAAGGATCAGACCAAAAACCTCAATCAGCGGGGAGATCGAAAGCCAGCTTCCGCCGCCGCTTACGATATAGATCTCGGCAAACAGCAGGGACACCAGCGTCATAATAATCCCGATTAAAAACGAGGAACAGATGTAGCCGGAGGTCAGCGAGCTTCGGCTTAGCGGAGAGGCCGAAAAGTCTTTGCTGACTTTTCGGGTCCGGTCTTCAATCATGACACCGAACGCGCCCATCGTCGTCGTAATAGGAGCAACACCGAGCACGCCGGCCATAATCCAGCTGTCCATCAGGTATTTTACGCCCGGAAGATCGACGCCGCTTGATACGGTGTCGCTGAGAAAGAGAACGTAGAGACCGATAATAATCAGTACACCGAGGAGGGAGAAAAAGACGCCGGTTCTATCTCGAAAATAGAGTTTCAGGTTTCGCTTTGTCATCGTAATCATTCTCTGATCTCCTTTCCGGTAATCCCGATAAACGCGTCGTCCAGCGTTCCGTTTCGGATTTCGATATTGGTAAGAAGCGGGCGGATATCATTGATAATATCGACTGCGCCAAGCG
>CAZGYK010000014.1:5454-6329 GCA_964530485.1 uncultured Oscillospiraceae bacterium | reverse complement strand
TTTCGTCGAGAGATAGAGCTTGTTTGCGCTAAAGCGCGCCTCAAGCTCACTCGGCGTTCCGCGGGCGGCAATCAACCCGTTGTCGATGACCATGACATAGTCTGCGTCGGACGCTTCCTCCATATAGTGGGTTGTAAGGAATACTGTAGTCCCGTTCTGTTCCTGAAGTTTCCGGATCGTGTCCCAGATATTTTTCCGCGTCTGTGGATCGAGACCGGTTGTCGGCTCATCGAGAAAGAGAACCTTCGGTTTTCCCACAAGTGCGCGGGCAATATCGGCGCGCCTTTTCTGGCCGCCGGAGAGCTTGCCGTAGCGGCGGGTCAAAAACTCCGAAACGCCGGAAGCGTATATTGCATTATGGATAGATTCCTTGAGTTCATGATCGTAAAAATTATAAAATCCTCCGCGCGTATAGAGGTTTTCCTCTACCGTAAGGAGCGGGTCGAGCATATTGTCCTGAAAGACAACACCGATCGTCTTTCGGATTTCCTGATCGTCTTTTCCGAGAAGATGACCGTCAATAATCACTTCGCCGGAATCCGGTTCGAGAATCGTACAGAGAATGTCAATCGTCGTAGATTTTCCGGCACCGTTTGGGCCGAGGAAAGCAAATAGTTTTCCGGTTTCGACATAGAAGCTGATCCCCTTGACAGCTTCAACTTTTCCATAGTTCTTTTTGAGGTCGTTGACCTCGATGATCTTGTTCATGTAGCCTCCAGATGTAGATTGCCCGCGAACGGGACAGATACAGTATACCCTTTTTTAGGAAACTCCGCAACAAAGTCAGGGAGTGGTTTTTCTTACGGAAAAGAGCTATACTATAAGAATAAAATCAATAAGCCGAGAGACAAAAGGTTGTCGTATTTGATCGTCAA
>CAZGYK010000014.1:1335-5444 GCA_964530485.1 uncultured Oscillospiraceae bacterium | reverse complement strand
CAACCGCTCGATGGCGAAGAAGCATGAAGCGTTCAGCGGTTCAAGATAGTTTTAGGCGACAATGTTGATGCCGCAGGTCATAAGGCGTTCTCTTTCGGCTAGATTCGCGATAATAGAAACGAACACAAAGGAAATCGATCATGGGTGTATTTGAAATTATAGTTCTTTGCTTGCTTGGATGTATCGCCGTACTTCTTATTGTTGTACTGCTGCGAAGCGGTAAGAAGACGGACGAAAATGAATTTGAACCGTTAAAAAATGAGATCGCGAAAGACCTTTCGGATTCGAGACAGGAAACGATGGCGATCCTTTCAAAGTATATCGTTGATATGGGCGGAAGCATCCGCGCGGAACAACAGACACTACAAAAAACCGTCAGCGACTCTTTGCGCGCCGTTGACGAACGGTTTCGCGCCTTTTCGATGCAGAATGAGCAACAGCTATCGGATATACGCTCGACAATGGAGAGAAGGCTTGCCGCGATGCAGGAGGACAACGGCAAGCGGCTCGACCAGATGCGGGCGACCGTCGATGAAAAGCTCCAAAAGACGTTGGAGGACCGGATCGGTCAGAGTTTCCGGCTTGTCAGTGAACGGTTGGAACAGGTTTACAAAGGTCTTGGGGAGATGCAGACGCTGGCTTCGGGAGTCGGGGATCTCAAACGTGTCCTGAGCGACGTCAAGAACCGCGGGATACTCGGGGAGATTCAGCTTGGGGCAATCCTTGAGGAGATGATGGCTCCGGAACAGTACGCGGCGCAGTTTGCGGTTAAGAAAGGGAGCCTGGAGCGGGTAGACTATGTTATCAAGCTTCCCGCGGATGACGGAGAATCGGTTTACCTTCCGATCGACGCCAAGTTCCCGATGTCCGACTACAACGCGCTGATCGACGCCTATGACGAAGGGGACCCGGTTGCGGTACGCTCTGCTTCGGTGATGCTGAATACGAGGATCAAAGCGTTCGCAAAGGATATTAGCCAGAAGTATATTGATCCGCCGGCAACCACGGACTTTGCGGTGATGTTCCTTCCGGTCGAAGGACTTTACGCGGAAGTTGTCAGAAGCGGACTGATGGAGCAGCTTCAGCGGGAATATAAAGTAAGTATCGCAGGCCCGACTACGATATCCGCTTTGCTCAACAGTCTTCAAATGGGATTTCGAACCCTTGCGATCCAGAAGCGGTCGGGTGAAGTCTGGCAGGTACTTGGGGCGGTCAAGACAGAGTTTGAGAAATTTGGCGAAGTCCTCGCCAAAGCGCAGCGGCAGATCGATTCGGCAAACCGGGATATTGACGCGCTAATCGGAACCAGAATGAAGGCGATGGAACGAAGGCTTCGAACTGTGACCGCGCTTCCGGCTTCCGACAGCGAAAAAATACTATTGGAAGAGACGCTTGAAGTTGACCTTGACCTTGATCTGGAATAGAAGATCGATTGTTCATATTTTCTACATATTAGAGTGATATACTCTTGTTTGGAAAATGTTGGATGTTGCTATCTAAGCGAACTATCTCTCAAAAAACTACAGGAATTGGAGAATCAGAATGAGACGTTTGTTCAAATCAGCAATTGGGTTACTTTTGGTTGTCGGGATGCTTTTTTTTCTGGCAGCCTGTTCGTCGAATAACGGTGGAGGTTCTTCCGAAACAACCGGCGGAGCGTCAACAGATCCCGCAAGTATGGATCTGATCTGGGAAAAAATATTTGAACAGATTAAGATATATTCGATGGAAAACGCGAGTATGGGCGAAGACGCGTTCGAGGACGGGAATTTGCCGGGATATATCGTAACGCGGGCGAAAAAAGGTGACGCGGAATTAGACGCGGCGCTAAAAGCGATCGGGATTGATCCTTCGATTGTAGAGGACTATCTACAGGTTCAGAGTATGATCATGGTTAAATCGGATAATATCATTGTTGTTCGGTCTACCGATCCCGAAAAGGTAAAAGAGCAGCTCAACGATTATCATCAGAAACAGCTTTCCAACTGGGAGTCTTATCTTCAGGATCAATACCTGAAGGCGAAGAATAACGTCACAGAGATTAAAGGAGACTATCTCTATTACGTGACGAGCGATGTTCAGGATAAGATTCTTGCAGATATTCGCGGCGTTTTGAAATAGACCGTCCCGGTTTTCGCAGTTCGGCAATAGAATAGAACGTAAATCGAAAGTCCCGCGGCCTAAGCCGCGGGACTTTTTAGAGATTCAGATCAAGTTTATTATCTCGGCAGTAAGAATACCAGACCCCGTTTTCAACGATCTCCTCTTTTGCAAGATTTGAAAAAATGACAGATGCGCGGGCGCCCTTTTTGCCCAACTCCATTTCCGCAGCCCGGTAGAGCAACGCCATTTTGCGGTGGTCATCGAGAATCCGAGAGAAGGAAAGTTTTCCATAATAGTTCGATAAGAATAGGGCAGCCGCAGAGGAGAGGCCGAGGAAGATCAGAATAAAGCAACGGAGGTCTTTTCCGAGGAATTCAAGATAAAGCAAGTTTTGAAAGAAGACTTCAAAGACGGTTAGCGAAAGAAAAACGAGTATCGTACAAAAGACCGCAAAACCGGCGATGAGATTGTTCAGCGTAATTCGTTTCGCGGTTCGCTTGGCAGCTTCTTCATGGTATTGCGCTTGCCCGGTAACCCAAAACTCGTTTATCTTTTCTAAACTGAGTAAGGGGTCCTTTCGCTCTAATCCCGCGAGAAACGCATTCGCCGCCAACTTCGCCCATCCGAGTTCGAGGTTTTGAGACCAGGTAAAAAAATCGCCTACGTTGCCGGGAGCGCCGGAAGTTACGAGAAAAAACTGGACCCGAAGGGTTTCGGCGAAGGCGCGGTAGTTCAGATATTTTTCATGATATCTCTTTTTTCTGGCTCCGATTAAGAATAGGAGAGAGCCGAAAAATGAAACAGCATACAAAAGCAAAAACCACGGCCAGGCAATTTCGTCATAAAGAAGAAACGCCGTAACCATCAGGACGCCCGAAAGCGCTAGCCTTCTCATTGTTTTGTAATACTGGTTGCGGTTAACTCTTGAAAGCGCATCAGCGTACTGGTAGGTTTCGTGGATCAGAGATGCGCTGCTCGAGAGCGAAGAACATTCGGAAAGCGGAAGAAGCGGGTAGCGGTCCATTTCCCGGTTTTCATTGAGTTCGGCGTTAAATCCGTCGGTCTCGCGCAGGATAGTATTGAGATGTTCGTGATCTCCCAGCTTGATGAGTTCGTTTGGTTTTGCGATAGAGGGACGTTTCTGGCGCGGCGCAACAATTTGAAAGACAGCGCGCCGATCTGCCGGGGATGCGGTTCCGTCTGCGTGACCACCGTCAAGAGCGAGTTTTGTCACGAAACGCGTCCCGCATTCACTCGAATCGTCTTCGGATCCGTCCCAGAACGAGAGAAGCATATGGGAGTACTTAACGATATAGATCCCGGATTGCCGGTAAGCAAATTCATAGTCCGGCGGACGTTTCTTTTCGAAAGAAGGAGAGATAAATACATGATCTGCCGCCGCGGTCAGTTTATCAAACCGATCCGTGTTTTGGATGGTTTTACGATAGATACCCTGTTCCATCGGGAGCGGAACGATCAGCTTGATTCCGAGAGATTCGGCAATCTCCGCGGCAAACTGGTCCGCGCCGTCGGCAAGGCAGGTCATAAGGCAAAGGTCGGTAGCGGGGTAACGTTCCATAAACGACAAAACAGGTCGGTGACAACATTTCGCAAAGCGGGCGTCTCGATGATGTCCCGATGGCCGGTGACGCCGATGATAACCGGAATATTACTCATGGCTCTCGTAAACTCCCATATTGGCAATCGAAGCAAGGTAGGGGATATTTCGGATCGCGTCCCGGTCGAGGTCTTTGATCTCTTCGCTCAGTTCTTCATAAGGAATAAGATAGGGAGATGTGTTCGGGATATCGCTTCCTTCGGGCGCAAAGGTCCACCCGTTCTCTTTTCGCTCGGTCATCCAGTCTTCATGTTCTTTTTCGGAGAGATATTCAACGACATCATCCGGGAAGGTTTCAATGGGCTTTTTATCGGGGCTAAGAGGCAACATTTCATAGCCGACAAGCTCTAGTTTTCCGGGAATAGCCATTGCCTGGCGGAGGTTGGAA
>CAZGYK010000014.1:0-1308 GCA_964530485.1 uncultured Oscillospiraceae bacterium | reverse complement strand
TACTTAAGGCTGTCGCTTAGCCCATCGAAACTGGGATACTTGAGCGGTTTCTCCGGATGGCGTTCTTGCTGTTTTTGGTTATAGAGATTGTGGATTTCTTTCGCGATCTGTTCAAGATTTTCGAGCAACGGGCGCGGAACAATCCGGTTGGAAGACGGAATGTTCGCAAACGCTGCATATTTGTCAAGAGAAATGCATTTGACTGAAAATCCATCCGCAAATAGGGCGTTAAGATTGAGAACCTTATTGAGAAGTTCCTCTTTGTCTTTCGGAAAACTCTCCGGAAGACAGCCCTTCTTTGTAAAGTAGGTGATCGAGAAAGCGCTGTCGGAAATTTCGATCGCTGCTTCGTCGGCATGGGAGCGTTTCCGGTCGAGGATACCGTATGCTTCACGGTTCCACTCCTGAAGTTCGTCACAAAGAATCAAAAGATAACCGATCGGATGGCGAACGGGGTCGAGGGCACCAAGCGAAAACGGTTCGCGCATCAGGACATTGCGGTAGAAGTTATGGAGCAGGATCGCGCTCGCAGAATCGAGCACCGGGTAAAAGAAATATTCAGGCTTATATCCTGCGGCCTGTATCAGATAGCCATACCATTTGAGGACGATAAGGGCGCTATAAAACCCATGGTCGACAAAACCGAATTTTGCCATTGTTGCGGTAAAATTGTCGAGCGCATGTTTTACCGTTTTGATGTCGACGCCGAGAGAGAGATGCAGTTTATGGGCAAGAAGGTCGATCGGCTTCAACAGATCGACGTAGACACAACTCTCGTAGTTCGAAAAATAGGATTCGGTAAATTTCCGTTTTCCGGTAAGTTCGGTAATCATATTGAGGCCGCTGAAGTCGTCAAACTCGATATGAGTTTTGACCGCGCCGCTCTTGTCTACATCGGTAGCAAAACTGATAAACTTGTTGATCTGTTTTGCTACGATTTCGACCGGGTAGCCGATATCGTGAAACAGCGAAGCGATTCCCCAACGATAGAAGAACTCTTCGTGTTTTGTGTCATAGGATTCGGAGTACTCCGACTTGTTGAGATTGGCCTGATTGAAGGCCGACTGAAAATGTTGGTTTCTCGAGTAGATTGCAACGCCGAGAATAAACACGTTTACGGAATGAATATAATGATCCCGCTGTTTATCGATCAGCGTCGCGGCGTTCTCTTCATAGCTTAAGAGGATATCCAGAAGGTCGATAAACGGGTTTGATTCGCCTTCGAGGGTGATACGGTAGCTGTCGAAAAAGGCGCGGTATACACCGAATGCGGTTTCTTTGGATTCGGTGTCGAGAAATGCGTAAATT
>CAZGYK010000013.1:11925-17125 GCA_964530485.1 uncultured Oscillospiraceae bacterium | reverse complement strand
GGGGAGACCCGGTTGCGGGATGGCCGTCGACGATCTGTATTATCCTGCTGATAGGGGGAATTCAGCTCTTTTCTATTGGAATCCTTGGCCAGTATCTCTCGAAAACCTACCTCGAGACGAAAAAAAGACCGATTTTTGTCGTAAGGGAAACAGAAGAGGACAAGTAGGGTTTAGATGAAACATCACTTGATCAAAAATGAAAAATCACGGCTGTTGCTGCTGTTGTCCGGCGGCTTTGCCGTGACTTTTTTATGCCTGTTTTTAGTGTTTCAATCGGCTGGAGTTGGACTGTTTGGGCCGAAGTCTATTTTGATTTCGGATATGAAGAGCCAGTATACCGACTTTTTTATGGCGCTTCGGAACGGCGATGTGTTCTATTCCAACGGAATCGGACTTTCCGGAAGTTTTGCGGGGACGTTCGCTTATTATCTCAGCAGCCCGTTTTCGCTTTTGATCTTTCTGTTTTCGAAAGAGCGACTTCAGAGCGCATTGCTCTTGATTTTCTACCTGAAACTGTCGCTTTCGACGGTGAGTTTCGGGTATATGCTCCATCGGGTTTTCAAAAAGACAGATTGGTCTCTTTTACTATTTTCGCTTTGCTACTCGCTGATGTCGTTCGGATTTTTCTTTTTTATCAATTTGTTTTGGATGGACGCGCTGATCTGGCTTCCGCTATTGGTACTCTTTACGAAAAACCTTGCCGAAACCGGGAAAATCGGATTCCTTCCGCCGCTTTTGGGCGTCCTGTTTTTTTCGAACTTCTATATTGCTTACATCGTAGGGCTGTTTTTGCTTTTGTTTTTTTTGACGGTCTCGTTCGGAGCGCGTATCCCGGTAAAAGAATTTTTGCTCCGGTTACTTAAGCTTGCGGGTTCAGCAGCGTTAGCCGCAGGGATGGCGGCGGCGATCCTTTTGCCCGCTTTGAAAGACTATTCGATGAGTTTTGGTGTTGAAGCATATAACGGATATGGAACGCTAAACTTTACCGGAAAGCAATTTCTTCTAAAACTGTTTCCCGGCGTATATGACAGCATCGGGAACTATGCCGCGCCGACGATTTTTTGCGGATTCCTGGTTTTTATCCTTGCCGGCGGTTTTTTCTTCCTTAAGAGCGTGAAGCGCCGCGAAAAGATAGCGGCGGGAGCGCTGATTGTTTTGATGCTATTGAGTTTTTTATTGCCGAAACTGGACATTGTTTGGCATGCGTTTTCTTACCCGAACGCTTTCGCCTATCGTTATGCATTCTGTTTTTCGTTTCTTCTGATCTATCTTGCGGCAACCGCATTTTATCGGCGGAGCGAGATTCCGAAGCAGTATTTTTTAGGCTGGCTTATACCGGCGCTTCTTATCCTGCTCTTTCAGGCAAAGCTTCGGGACAGCCTTGGAACGGCGACGGTCGCGGTCGCGTTTGTTTCGATCATCGCGTATACGCTCTTGCTTTTATTTGAAAAAATGGGTAAAAATAGGAAAAAATTATCATTGATTACGATTTTTATCCTGATCGTATGTTTCGCCGAGCTTTCGCTCAACGGCGCGCTGATTCTTCGCCATATGCAGCAGCCGGGACTGGAGACGAGCTATCCGTTTCCGGAATACGCCGAATGGGTTGACCGTAGGGAAAATTTGCTTTTGCTTCTGGACCAGGCAGAAGACAGTTCGCTTTCCCGCGTTGCCGGGACAGATCGGGAGCATCTAAACGAGATGGCGGCGCTCGGAGTAAACGGGGTTTCTTCCTTTAGTTCCTGTTACTCGCCGAAAGTCCAACAGCTGTTTCGCGCCGTAGGATATGGGGGCGATTTTAAGGGATATTGGTATTTGCCGGGGAATCCCGCTGCCGACCGGTTTTTCGGAGTTCGGTATTTGATATCGGAAGAGGAACAACCGGGATTGGAGAAAATTGCAGAGTCGGGCGAGTTTTCGCTCTATGAAAACTCAGAGATACTGCCTCTCTTTTTTGGAATGAAATCTGAGGCGAAGACGGCCCTCTTTACAGAAAATCCAGAAGAAAATATGGCAATGATAGACTCTTTGCTGCTGCCGCTGACCGTTGAGCGGGAATCGATGCCGCCGCAGATTACGCAGCTTTTTGTGGTTGAGAGCTGGGAAAAGGGGACGGTACGCGGGTCGGCGATAGCAAATGAGACTGGTATTTTGCAGACGACTCTGCCGTTCGACCAAAACTACGTTGTTCGAATTGATGGGCAAAAGGTTAAAACTTTTGAGACGTTCGGATCACTTTTAGCCGTTGATCTTTTAGAGGGGAACCACACGGTAGAGATTACCTATTATCCGAAACAGGCTTATATTGGAGCGGGAATATCCCTCGTTTCGATAGCCGGTTTTATTGGGGTCATAATTTGGAACCGGAAGCGGAATCTGCCGGAAGCGAAGTAAGGAGTTCTTATGAAACCAAACGTAATTCTGTTCGATCTCGGCGGCGTCCTGATCGAGGTCGTATCGGAAAAAAGGCTTTTTGAATTGATCGGGGGCAGGATGACGCTCGACGAGGTATCAAAGAAATGGTCAAACTCCGACGACCTTGCGTTGCTGGAATCCGGCCTTACCGACGCAACGGCGTTTGCGAAAAGCGTGATTGAAGATTTTGACCTTGCGCTTTCCCCGGAAGCGTTTTTAAGCGAGTTCTCTCTTTTTCCAAAAGACTTTTTACCCGGAGCGAAAGAGCTTCTTGAAGAGGCGGCGGGGCGGTATACGCTCGCCTGCCTGACCGATACCAACGCGCCGCAATGGGAGAGCCTTTCCCTGCGAATTTCGCTAGACCGGTATTTTTCAAAACACTTTCTGTCGTATGAGATCGGGAAAAGAAAGCCGGACCCGGCGGTTTATTCCAAAGTCGTCGAAGCTCTTGCTTGCGATCCTTTTAGTATCTTCTATTTCGACGACAAGGAAGCCAACGTTGAGGCAGGGAAAAGAGCGGGGCTGCACGCGTATCAGGTATGCGGCGTTTCGGAACTTCAAGCGAAAATGAAGGATCTCGGACTGATATAAGACCGGGCTTTACAATCAGATAAAAATCTTGACAAATGGAATCCGAGGTCTTTTTCGCATTAAAACTCGAAAGACAAAAAAAGTTGCGGGTTAGACGGTCAAAACAGGAAAGACGAAGGTTTTGCCAAGCCGGTTTGTATGTTTTTGCTTTTTCCTAAAGACCTTGGACTTTCTCGCGAGGAGCTGCCTAAAGAAATAATCATAGGAATAAAAGAAGCGCCGCAGTAATATGCGGCGCTTCTTAATGTTTTGTTGTTCGGTTACATCATAAGCTCGTTAGGCTCAGTAGTTTGCTCGCGCTTCTTTTTGTTGAAGAAATGAATTGCAAAGAGCTGTACGCCGAGAAGGACCGCCATCAAAAGCGTCCATTCGTCGATAAAGACGAGCGGGAGCCGGATATTCTCGGTTAAAAGGAAAGCAATCAGCGAGAGGACACCGGTAAGAGCAGCGATAATTCCCATAACGTCGTTGTGTTTGCGCTGGCTCTTTTGGTATTCGTAGGACTCGTCGGAATTGGTTTCTTTGCTCTTTTTAGATTTTCCCATCAGACGGAACACCATAATCACGGAAAGAATAATCGATCCGATCATCATAATCAGGTTTAAGAGCGCCCAACAAATCTTATCAAATCCGAAAAGCGGGATTCCGCCTTCTCCGACTGTTTCGTTACCCTTTTCAATGTCCGCTTCTTCCGGCGCGGAGGCTTCCGGTTCCTTTGGCTCGGCCGAAGTTTTCTCATCCGTTGTCGGCGGCAAAGGAGCGTCTTTCTTGTAGAAGAAAGTATATTCAGCGTCTTTTGTTACATTTGAAAGAGAATCGGTCTTTTTCTCAGGAGTAAAACCGGAAAAGTCCTTCGCGGACAAGGTGATATCCTTTTTGTCCTCTACCTTAAAGGTGTCGGCGCTCGGCTGGAGATCTTCATTTGTATCCTTGTCCTTATACCATACGGTAATGGTATGTTCCTTTTTGTCCGGAACATCTTTATCATAATAGAACGTATAGTCGAAATCGGTTGTGATTCCGGAAGCGCCGGTAATATTATAGCTCGCAAGTTGGGCGGTATACCCCGTAAATCGTTTGCTGTTTACGAGGAGACTATGGGTATGTTCAACCGTAAAGGTATCGGCGCCCGGCTGAAGAAGCTTGTTGCTGTCGGCGTCGCGGTGCCAAACTCTGACGGTATGGGTGACGATTGGTTTTTTGTATTCGAAGGTAACGTGATAGAGGTAGTTGTCTTTAAATGTATAGCTAAGATCGTCCGGATAGCGGTATTCGGTAGCGTCGGGAGTAAACGGCGCGCTCTTCCAGTTTTCAAAGCCATACAGCTTAATCGCTTCTTTTTTATAAGCGGTAGCCTTTTCCTTTTCAACACGTCTCAGGTCAGGGGTATTGTTCAGGGACGGCGAGCGGATAGGCATTTTTACAGCAAAGACAGTATTGATTCCTGGTTGCAGAGTAACATCGGTGGGATACGAAGAATACACAAATGGTTGTCCGTCTGCCCGCGAATAATAAGGATCGGAAAAAGTAATTGCAGCGGGGTTTTCTATCCCATTACATATTGCAATCTTATCATATCTGACTGTAGTTAAGTTATCAATCTCGGTATACGAAACGACCGTACCTACCGGTAAAGTAAGAATTTCAGGACCACTTAAATGCTTCAATATAGTATCGTCTAGGTACTCGTAATCAACACTATAAACCCGCAATTCCGCCATCTCTACTTTCAGTTTCTTTTCGATAATGACCCGGGTCAGCTCATGGTCGGTTCCACCGTAGTTCTTTTTGACCCAGCTCGAAAGATTCGCCGCGCCGGCAGAAACTACCTTTGAACCGCCCGCCGACGACAGAGCCGCCGTAGCTGTGATCGATCGTCACGGGATCTACCGCAGCAGAAGCCGTAAACGCCGGAAGCAATAATGAAAAAACGATCAATAGGGCAAGAAGGCCCGAGGAAATCCTCAGTCTACTTTTATTTCCTCTAAACAATATAATATCCCCCAGTATGTTACAAAATATGAGATTGACCTACCAAATTTTACTTATTATATACCGCTTTGGTAATAAATACAAGGATTTAGTAAATATTTTACAAAAAATGTCGCATTTTCTTGACAAAAAACTAAAATAATATATACTAAATTAGTAATTTAGTAAATGATCGGAGCGCTTTATGGCAAAGATAAGTGAA